>CALXPA010000001.1 GCA_944390185.1 uncultured Alphaproteobacteria bacterium
TATTCCGGTGATTTGTCCGTGAAACCAGCGACCTTACGATGTCAACGCAACGCGGCTGACCAACTGAGCTAACCACCCAAAACTGTCTCTATTCCGGTGATTTGTCCGTGAAACCAGCGACCTTACGATGTCAACGCAACGCGGCTGACCAACTGAGCTAACCACCAAAAATTGTCACAAAGCCCCCAGATTATACCAAACAAAATTCTGATTGCAATATTATTTTGTTGGTGCGATAACAATCGACTTGGTACGTTCATCTGGTTTTGACTGTGACACAACGGAACCCTGGTCGCCGATCATATCAACGATGCGTGCGAACAGTTCTGGAACCGCATCCTTGCCCCGCGCCAGAACTTTTTTATTCCCGCGGGTCATAACGGCAATTTTAACCTTGTTTCCATCGCCCAAGAATTCAAAAACCTTTTTCATTTTGATGTTCAGGTCATTTTCTTCGATGAACGGTTTTACCCAAACTTCTTTCATCTCGACGGTTTTTTGATTTTTTCGTGCCTCGGCCGCGCGTTTTTTCTGCTCATACTTATATTTGCCATAGTCCATTACTTTAACGATTGGCGCGTCGCCCCCGGCATTAATCTCTACCAGGTCCATTCCGGCATCTGCCGCCATCTGCAACGCGACATTTGTCGGCATAATGCCCATATTTTGACCGGTTTCACTGATTACCTGGACAGATTTGGCGAATATTCGGTTATTTATGCGCGGGCCCGTGTCCCGGCGATTATCACGGTTAAATTGCGGTTTAATAGTCGGCTCCTTTGTTACAAGATACGGCCATTATTATCTATTTATCGGCACTTTTCAACAACTTTTCAACCTGTTGCAGTGCACCCCACGTGTCGCGTTTTGCGGTTGGTTTCAGTATCAGATAACTGGGGTGAAATATCGGCATAATTGGGGTGGCATCGCCAGGTGCAATCATTATATCGTGTTCGCGCGACAGTGACACATGCGCAATCTCTTGCGCGGCCAATGTCCCCAGCGTTAAAATCATTCGCGGCTGTAACAATTCCAGTACCCTGTTTACAAATGGTCGTGCCAGTTCCAGTTCTGATGCTGTTGGCGTTCTGCCCCCAGGGGTCCGCCAGAATAACAGCGGTAAAATCGACACATTGTCGCGTGACATTCCGATTGCCGCCAACATTTTATCCAACAATTCGCCGGCCGGCCCGGTCAGTATTTGCCCAGTGGCGTCGTCATCAGTTCCTGGAATATCGGTGATAATGACCAGTCCATTTGGATTTGGCGCCCGATGTGGCAACACGACGTTTGTCACGGCGGCACGCAGCGGATGGTTAAATTCTGCAATCATGCGGCACAGTGCATCCATATCTGTTGGCCGCGCCGCCATTGCCACAGCGGTATCCACCGACAGTGGCTGGGTTGGTGCGATTGGCGGCACAATAGACGTCTGGGTGCGGGTTGGCGCGCTGTTGTTGGTGGGGTGCGTGCTTTCTGTTGCGGTGGCCGCGGCGGCGGTGGCCAATACGAACGGCATATCCGTGATTTCCCACTGTACCCCGGCCATTGTCAAGTCGCGCAAATTGTAATCGTTCATTGCTGTGTTTTTCCTTGCTTTTTTTAACCTTTTATTATAGACTAGAACACGAGTAACAGAAACTCAAGGGAGTATTTTCATGAAAATAAAAAACTTTGCTATATTGGCTGGGGTCGCGGGCATGTTGGCCGCATGTGGTGGCTCAACAATTGTTGAACCGGCTGATTTGAATGACCAGCGCGTATTCTTCGCGTTTAATTCATCTGAAATCTCGGACGAGGCACGCGATAACCTGTTGGGCCAGTCGCTGTATATGAAAAATCATGCTGATACCAAGATACAGATTGCGGGTAACTGCGACGAACGCGGTTCTACGGAATATAACTTGGCGTTGGGTGCCCGTCGTGCCAACGCAGCCAAGGCTGTATTGGTCGATGACGGTATCGATCCAAAGCGTATTTCCACAATTTCTTATGGTAAAGAACGTCCATTGGTCCAGGGTACTGGCGAAGAAGTTTGGAAATGGAATCGTAACGCAACAACCACAGTTAAATAATTGTGACAGTTGTATAAAAAACACCGGCATTTGCCGGTGTTTTTTGTTGCCTTTTATTTTATTTTGCGGTTTTATCGGCCTCGGCCTTTAAAAAGGATTCCAGCCAGTGGTTGTCAAAATTCAATGTTTTAACATCGCGATTCTTCAGCAATTTTTGCTGTAACGGGATGGTTGTTTTGACACCTTCGATAACGAATTCATCCAACGCACGCGATGCGCGCATAATACATGCCGACCGCGATTGGGCATGCACAATCAGCTTTGCAATCATCGAATCATACGTTGGCGGAATTGTGTATCCGGTGTATACCGCGCTGTCCACGCGCACCCCCAGTCCACCTGATGGTGCATACAGTGTGATTTTTCCCGGATTTGGTACGAATGTTTCTGGGTCTTCGGCATTGATGCGGAATTCTATGGCGTGCCCATGTGGGACGACGTTCGACTGGGTATACCCCAGTTTTTCGCCTGCCGCGATACGAATTTGTTCGCGCACCAAATCAACCCCATACACCATTTCGGTAACCGGATGTTCCACCTGCAGACGCGTGTTCATTTCCAGAAAATAGAATTTACCATCTTCGAACATGAATTCAAACGTCCCCGCATTGACATAGCCCATTTTCTTTGCGGCAGATTTGCATATATTTATCATATCGTCGCGCTGTTTTTGGGTTAATATTGCGGCGGGGCATTCTTCCATAACCTTTTGATTTTTACGCTGCAACGAACAGTCACGTTCGCCAAAGATTACCACGTTGCCGTGTTTATCCCCCAGTACCTGGAATTCGATGTGGCGCGGATGCATCAACAGTTTTTCCATATACAGTGTATCATCGCCGAAACCGGCCTTGGCCTCGTTCTTGGTCATTTGGAACGCTTCGGCCATTTGGTCTGCCGACATGATGGGACGAATACCGCGTCCACCGCCACCGGCGGCGGCCTTTAGCATAACGGGATATCCGATTTTTTCGGCCCATGCATATGCGTCTTCCAGTGTATCAACAGCACCATCAGACCCCGGCACCACAGGCAATCCACACTTAATCGCGGTTTGTTTGGCGTTAACCTTGTCCCCCATTTTTTCAATCATTTGGGCGGACGGTCCAATCCATATCAGTCCATGTTGTTCAACCTTTTGCGCAAAATCAGCGCGCTCAGACAAGAAACCGTACCCTGGATGGATTGCATCTGCATTTGTTAATAATGCCGCCGTCAATATCGCAGATTCGTTCAGATACGAATCCTTGGACGGGCCGGGACCAATACACACAGATTCGTCTGCCAATTGTACGTGCATGGCATTTTTATCGACCGTTGAATATACGGCCACCGTGCGAATACCCATATCGCGGCATGCACGAATTATTCGCAGTGCGATTTCACCACGATTTGCGATTAATACTTTTTTTATTTGTGACATTTTGTATGCTTATTCAATAACGATAATTGGTTGATCAAATTCAACGGCCTGGCCATCGGATACCAGTATTTCTTTGACCACGCCATCTTTGTCAGATTTGATTGGATTGAATGTTTTCATCGCCTCTATCAATGCGACGGTATCGCCGGCCTTGATTTGTGCGCCGACAGACGTAAATGGTTTTGCGCCTGGTTCTGGGGCCAGATATGCGACACCGACCATTGGCGATTTCAGTGCATATCCGCTGATTTTTTCATCATCCCCGGCGGGTTCACTGTTTGTATTTTTTGCGTCCCCAGACACAGGGAAATTTGGCATCGCCACAGCAGATGTAACCTGTTGCTTGGACAAATGAATATGCTTGCGATAAACGCCGAACAAGAACTGGCGTTCTAAATCTAATTCTGTAATCCCCATTTCATCCATAATTTTCGACATGGATTCTACGGTTGCACGAAAAGACATTTTATAATCCTTTTTATAATATCTTATTATCATACTTTGTTCAGTGTGCCAGAAATTTTACCACATTCAACACGTATGTCAAGGGACAGGGTCATACCCAAACCCACCGCCCGGTCGACAGCGTAATATTCGGCGAATTCCCATAACAGTCCCGCGCAGCACGCCATATTTATGGATTGCCTGGGCCGTATATTCACTGCATGATGGGGTAAAACGGCATGCGGCGCGTGCGCCAATAAATGGCGAAATACATGATTGGTACGCGCGCACCAATCCGATTGCCATACGTTGGGGCCAACTATGCATCCCGGCCAGATTTTTCATCGTATCGCTTTTTTATATACTGCAGCGCCCGCCGCACAGCGTTGCGCCCATCGGTGCGTGACGCCGTCAGTATTCGATGTCGCGCCAAAAAGATATAATCCAGTTTTGGGTGCATATATTGCTGGTTATGTCGTATCCAGTCGCGCAACACGCGCTTTGCCCGATTGCGGTCGACCGCCAGTTTAAACGTCCGCTTGGTCACGACCAGGCCATATCGGGCGTCTTCTTTCTTGGCGGGACGCGCGCGCACGACGAAAAATTCGCCCCGTGCGTCGATATCCTGGGCAGACGCCAGAAAGTCCGAATGTTTTTTAATTGTATTTCTCATACCCCTTATAATATCAAAATATGCGGCGAAGCAAATAAAAAAGCAAAAAAATAAGTTTACCCTGGCGCTTGATTTTTTTATCCCCAGGCTTTATAGTGCAAAAAAATCAATATTTTGGGGGCAAAAATGTATAATTGGCTGATGAAGTTTTTTTCTGCTGATATGGCCATTGACCTGGGGACGGCGAACACGTTGATTTACGTCAAGGGTCGGGGGATTGTGCTGAATGAACCGTCTGTGGTTGCGGTTGCCGAAAACCGCCTGATGGGGCGCAAAGAAATCCTGGCGGTGGGCACAGAGGCAAAGCAGATGTTTGGTCGTACGCCGGGCACAATATCCGCCGTGCGTCCGTTGCGCGACGGCGTTATCGCGGATTTTGAGGTTGCCGAAGAAATGATAAAATATTTCATACGCAAGGTACATCGTCGTAATCCACTGGCGGCGCCGCTGATTATTATATGCGTGCCGTCATGCGCAACCCAGGTGGAACGCCGTGCTATCCAAGAGGCTGCAGATGCCGCCGGCGCACGCAAGGTTTATATTGTCGAAGAATCGACCGCGGCCGCCATTGGTGCGGGTCTGCCGGTGGAAAAGCCGGTTGGTTCGATGGTCTTGGACATTGGTGGTGGCACGACCGAGGTTGCGGTCTTGTCCCTGGGGGGAATTGTATATTCGAATGCCGTGCGTACTGCGGGTGACCAGATGGATTTGGACATTATTGAATACGTACGCAAGAACAAAAATTTGCTGATTGGTGAAAACATGGCCGAAGATATTAAAAAACGCATCGGTACCGCCATTTCGCCCAAGGACAAGGCAAACGAATTAACCATGAAGATAAAGGGGCGCGATTTACTGTCTGGGACGCCGCGTGAAACAGTTATCACAGAATCCCAGGTTGCGTCAGCACTGGCACAGACGGTGTCCAAGATAATTAACACGGTCAGTGTTGCGCTGGCATCGACACCACCAGAATTGTCGGCCGACATCGCAGATTTGGGTATTGCGATGACGGGCGGTGGTTCACTGTTACGTGGGCTGGATGCGGCGATACGTGCCGCAACGGGATTGCCGGCGTTCTTGGTTGATAATCCATTGGCGTGTGTGGCGTGCGGTTCCGGCAGAATGTTATCCAGCCTGGACAAGAACAAGCATATATTGCAGACAATGTATTAAAAAACGGGGCGTCGCCCCGTTTTTTTGTTTATGTTTACATCGGCGGCCCCATACGTGCACTGCCACTGGACGCCATGCCATATCGACCAAATATCACACGATCGCCATCCTGGATCTCATCAGAAATAATCTGGGTTTCTGTCGCCGTGACCAGGCCTTTTTCATATGGAACCAGAATAACCGTTGGTTCCCCATTAACATTGCGTTGAATCGCCAGGTGATCTGCCGGTGTGGCGTCGCCAGGATTATCAACAATTCCGTCAAAACTGCGCAGTATCAGTGCAGAATTTTGTACTTTCCATACATCAATTTCTTCTGAGATCAGAATCGTCACGAATGCCGTCATGCCGGGCTTCAGACGTAAATCAGAATTATCAACGTCAATCACCACGGTATAGACAACAACATTCGATGTAATTGTTGGCGACAGACGTACTTGGCGTACGGTGCCTTCGAATGTTTGTGTTGGATATGCGTCAACCGTGAATGTTACGGGCAAACCTTCGGTAATCATGCCGATATCTGCCTCGGACACGGCGGTTTCGATTTGCATTTTTGATAAATCTTCGGCAATTTCGAACAAGTCAGGTGTCTGGAACGATGCCGCAACCGTTTGACCGACGTCAACCTGGCGCGATATAACGGTCCCATCAACGGGCGATGTAATTGTTGCATACCCCAGATTCGTAACCGCGCGATCATATTGTGACTTCATACGATTAACCGATTGTTCGGCCTGTTCATACGTGGTCTGGGATTGTTCCAGTTCTGCACGTGAAATAAAGTCAGATTCAAACAAAATCTGGTTGCGTTCGTATTCACTTTTCGCATAGTTGCGCTGGGATTCTGCGCTGACCAGTGATGCGTATGCCTCGTCAACAGATGCCTGTAACACAGATGGTTCTATTTCCAGCAATATATCGCCTTTTTTTACCTTGGAATTATAATCGACATATATCGCCTCGATCGTGCCGCTGACCTGGGACCCGACGTTAATTGTATTCAGTGGTTGTATTTCACCTGTTGCCGTCACCACCTGGCGCAGATTACCACGCGAAATGGTTGCCGTTGCGAATCCTGTTCCCTGGTTTTTACTGTCGCCCATAAAGTATATTGCCACCCCCGCGACAATCACGAACAAGAACACCCACCACTTGTTACGTTTTATCCACGACCACAGTTTTTTTGTTTTGGATTCTTTATTCATCTATTACCCCCTGCTCTATCAATCCTTCTTTTATATCACCGATGGCCAGTGCCAGCGCGGCGCGTTTTGTAAACAAGTCATACTTCGCAGCATTGTTTTGTTTGTGCGCATCAGACAAATCCGCCAACGATTGTTGCCAATCCAGCATGGTTGCTTTACCCACCTTGTACATACCGGCGGTCACATCTTCGGTTTCGCGTGCCGATTCCAACAACGCCTGGGTTTGCTTTAATACCGTTTGGGCGGTTTTATAGTTTTGATACGCACTGAACACGTCCAGCATCGCACTATCCGTTGTCATGCGTTCTTGTTCCTGGGCGCGTTCATAGTTCGCCTGGGCGGCACGCACGTTATATACATTAGAAAATCCGGCAAAAATCGGCATAGATGCGCGGATACCGATACTGCCACTCCATTCATCCTGGCCGGCATTGTATACATCAGATGGTATGTTATTCCACGACAGACTGCCACTGGCGGAAATGGATGGCATATTAGACAGGAATGCGCTGTTTCTGCGGTGCCATGCGGCGTCTTTATTCGCGCTGGCGCGTAACAAGTCCGGGCGTTTTTCGCGTGCAATTTCGATTAATTCGTCGATATTTTTGTTTTCAGACGTGCTGCCAAATTCGGCGCCCATATCAGCGATGCGGATGTCCTGGTCCGCCGGGAAAGACAGCTTTGCTAACAAACTACCTTTGGCAATTTCGCGATTATTTTTCGCCCGTTCCAGTTCCAGTTCGCTGCTGGCCAGGGTAACATCCGCCTTTAGTACATCGGCACGCGCCACGGCCCCGGCGTTATATTTTTTATCTGCGGTATCTTTGGCGGTCTGGGACACATCGCGCACGGCAGACGCGGTTATAACGTCTGCATCGGCGTTCAACAGTGCATAGTATGCACCGATTATGCCATAGACATAGTTTTGCACAGATTCACTATAGTCAAATCCTGTTGCACGCCATGTATCGATTAATTGACTGACATCGGCAAAACGCTTGCCAAAATCAAAGATTAAATATGATGCCGACAGTGATGCCCCATATGACCAGTCGTCCCATTCACGGTTTCTGTATGGCATAGATGCCGATGCTGATGCAATGACGCTGGGCAAATATTGGGCGTAACCGGCATTTTTGTTAAAACGTGCGGCCTGCAACGACAGATAGGCCGATGCAGTCTCTGGATTCCGGCACAGCCCCAGTTCAATCACTTGTTGCAGGGTCAGTTCGCCATCTGGCACCGTTGTCATTGTGCGACAATCCTGGTCTGGTGCGGCCAAAACGCACGATGGCACCAGGCACAACATAAAAACAATACGTTTCATTGTACACACTCTCTCGTATTCCACAAACAACCATGGTATTATATCACGATTATTGCAATTTTTCAGTTGAATTACAATTTTTTTTTGCTTAGTATTATTGCACCGACAACAGATTGGCCTGGTGGCAGAGTGGTTATGCAGAGGACTGCAAATCCTTGTATGCCGGTTCGATTCCGACCCAGGCCTCCAAAATTAAATGCCCGCAGATGCGGGTTGTTTTTTTCTGATAATCGTTGTATTATCGGGCCATGATTCAGACCATAACCCTAACGAATTTTCGTAATCACAGGATGTGTCGCGTACAAACCGGCGGACGGCGTAATGTTATTATAACCGGACCAAATGGCGCCGGTAAAACCGCCCTGCTAGAGGCTGTATCAATGCTGTCCGGTGATCGTGGAATGCGTGGGGCACCGATGACAGATATTGCGTGCTTTGGCGGGGATGGCGGATTTTCTGTACATGCATGTATGGATGATGATACCGAAATATCGGTTTACTATAATTCTGGTGACACAAACCGCCGTGCGCGGATTGATGGAAATGCGGCGAATTTATCAGAATTGGCGGCGCGTACGCGCATGGTATGGTTAACCCCACGTGAAGACAGATTGTTTGTTGATTCTGCATCAGACAGACGTGCGTTTTTTGATCGTCTGGCCGCCAGTTTTGATGTTGCGCACGCTGGGCGTGTGGGGCGCTTGAACAAACTGATGTCGGAACGTGCGTTTGCGCTAAAAAATGGCGCAGATTCACGATGGATTGATGCGTTGGACGTCCAGATTGCTGGGACGGCGGTCGCGGTCAGTGCGGCCCGTATTCAGTATGCCGGTGAACTGAATTATTTCTTGTCAGATTGTGCGGTAACCGTATCTGGTATGGTGGAACAGTCATTGATTGATTCGCCCCCCGCGGCGGCAGAACGGCAATATGCCCAGTATCTGGGGCGTACGCGTGAACTGGTTGGGGATAAAATGGTATTGGATGGGCCGCATAAATCTGATTTTGGCGTTTTTAACCAGGCGTTGGGGCTGCCGGCATCGTTGACCAGTACGGGCCAGCAAAAGACAGTGCTGTTAAATTTAATTCTGGCACATGCACGTCTGTTGCACGCCAAGACACATACGCATCCGTTGGTTTTACTGGACGAAGCGGCCGCCCATTTGGATGCAGACGCGCGTCGGCGCATGTTTGATGAGTTGGCGGCAACGGATGCCCAGGTTTGGGCTACTGGCTTGGATGCAAATGTTTTTGCCGATGTTGCCGATGCGGTATTTGTTACTTGCATGAATGGCGAATTTAATAATATACTGGACCCCAAAGGGCTGGAATAAAATGAGCAAAATTGACTATCAAACATTGTTGGATAATGCACTAAAATCTGTTGTCAAGGATGCGCTGGTTCATGCGCAATTTAATGGTCTGGGTGATGGGGCGCATTTTTATATTACGTTTAAAACGCGGACCCCAGGTGTTGTTTTACCGGATTTTCTGCGTATGCGATATCCTGATATAATGACAATTGTTTTGCAATATTCATATAATAATCTGCATGTATCGGACAAAGAATTCGGCGTACAATTAACATTTGACGGACGTCCGTTTTTTATTCGTGTTCCGTTTTCTGCACTGGTTGAGTTCAAGGATCCGTCTGTTGATTTTATGTTAACGTTTCATCCTGGCGGGGCGATGCCATCGGCCGACAATGATATGGAATTACCACTCAGTGACGCCAGTGAAATTGTTCCGGATACTGGTCGGGTGGTATCATTGGACGAATTCAGAAAGAACAGAAAAAAATAATAAAAAAGCCGGCCAAAAACGGCTTTTTTTCATTTTTGGCCGGGAAAAATTAAAATTATTAAACAAAAACATACTAATATCAGCCGGTTACACGTTATTTCATGTGAAATTACCGGCTTTTTTTGATGTTTTTATCGCGTCAGTTTGTCGACCAGTTCTTGCATTTGGGTGCGGGTGTCGAACAGCAACATAATCTGCCCTGCCCCGCCGCGTTTTTCTTGCAATTTTACGCGCACGCCCAACGCCGATTCGATACGCGATTCGATGTCGCGCACGGTCGCCGTATCAATGGTCTTGGCGGTGTATGTACGGCCGGTATTACGGCGCGACGAATTCTTGACCATGCGTTCGGTGTCGGCGACAGACATCTTGTCATTTATGATTTTTTGCGCCAATTCTGTTGGGTTTTCTGCCACAGCAATTGCGCGTGCGTGGGATGCAGATATCTCGCCACGTTTTACCATATCTTTAACATCGTTTGGCAGCGTGTCTAGTCGCATAATATTCCTGATATAGCTGTCAGATTTTCCGATTAAACGTGCAACGTCTGCCAATTCATACCCGCATTTTTCCATCAGATTCCTGTACGCATCAGATTCTTCAATTGCGTTCAGGTTTTCACGTTGCACATTTTCTATTAACGCAATTTCCATCGCATTTTCCGTGGTCAGCGTCTTTACCAGGGCCGGTATCTCGGTCAGTCCGGCCAGTTTGCTGGCGCGGTAACGGCGTTCACCGGCGACAATTTCATACAGATATGGCCGATCAGATACCGAACGTAACAATATTGGTTGTAAAACACCTTTTTCTTTAATAGACGCGGCCAGTTCACTCAGTTCAGTATCAGAAAATGTTTTTCGTGGCTGGTCAGGGTTGGCCCCAATTTGCACCAGTGGGATTTGTTTTACGACGACGCGCCCTGCCCCTGTTAATGCGGATATATCCGGCACAGTCCCCATTTCTTGTTGTAAATCGGCCAATCCACGGCCCAGTCCAAACTTTGACATTTTATTCCTCTTGTTGCAGTTTTTGAACCACCTCGGTCGCGACGCGCAGATATGCCTGGGCCCCGGGCGAGTTAAAATCATAGAACAATGCAGGTTCCCCATGACTGGGGGCCTCGGACACGCGTACATTACGTGGTATGACGGTTTTAAATACGGCATCCCCGAATGCTTTTCGAACCTGGTCTTCGACCTGGCGTGTTTGGCCATAGCGTCGATCATACATGGTCAACAATACGCCCAGTATTTCCAGTTCTGGATTCCATTTTTCTTTTATGTTGCGAATATTACCCACCAGGTGGGTTATGCCCTCCAGCGCGAAAAATTCCGGCTGTAACGGGATTATAACGTTATTTGCCGTGGTCAATGCGTTCAATGTCAATGCGCCCATTGCCGGCGGACAATCCAGTAATATATAGTCATAATGCGCGTATATTGGCGCCAGTGCGCGTCGCAGCAAATACACCCCATTATCATCGTCCAGCAAATAATTATCGGCCCCGGCCAACGCCTGGGACGACGGCATCAGGTGTAACCCCGGGACCGCCGTGGTCAGAATATTTTCTGTGGCGGGCGCCTGGCCCATCAATACGCCATAGACACTCTGTGGATGGGCCGAACGCACAAACCCCAGCCCGGTCCCAGCATTTCCCTGGGAATCCAGGTCAATTAACAATACACGTTTTTTTATGGCGGCCAAAGATGCCCCCAGATTTATGGCAGTGGTTGTTTTTCCAACGCCCCCTTTTTGATTTGCAAATGCGATAATCTCTGTCATGTGTAAAACTTTCCCTTTTCTTAGAAGAGAGCCTACAATAAACCCGCCGATTCGGTCAAGATAATATATTTTTAAATGTAAAAAATACGTATATTCAATATGTTGTGCTTTGTTTCATGTGAAATAATTTTCGTGTCATAAATATAGGGTGTTAAAAATGTTAAAAAACACCGGTAAATACCGGTGTTTTTTGTCAGTGATTGCCGGCAAAAAATGTTAAAAATGCAAAAAAATAAATATTATCAATCAGTTATGCGTTGTTTCATGTGAAATTACCGGCTTTTTTTGATGTTTTTTATAACAATTATAAATCCGTCGCCGGTTTTGGATGGAATCAGTGTATAATCGAATTTATATTTTTGTTGTGCAGTGTTAATTTCTGTCGGTATTTCCCGGCCTTTTAGTAAAAAAAGCCGGCAACCGGTATCGCCAATATAGTCCAATATTTTTATCAGTGGCGCAAAGGCGCGTGCCGTAAAAACGATGTCGTGTTTATCGCGGGGCAGGGCGGCAACGTAATTTTCCAGTCGTCCGTGATAAATTCCCAGGTTGTCCAGCCCCAGTTTTTCTTTTACATCGGTTAAAAAAGCAACTTTTTTGCCAACAGATTCAACCGCCGTCACGCGCCACCCCAGTATTGCCAGTACAACACCGGGAAAGCCCGCGCCGGTACCCATGTCGACAACGTGCACATCTGTCGGCAGTATGTCGGCCAGCTGGGCACAATCGGCAAAGTGGCGCGAATGTATGTCGTTTAATGTGCTGGGGGCGACCAGGTTTATTTTTTCAGACCACTGGCGCAGCAGGCGTTCGTACAAATCAAATTTTGCTTTATTATTCATAAAGTTTATTGTAGCATAACTTTCACATGAGAAAAACAGAAACTTTATTTCTTTGCAGTGCATTGGCCGCCATGGCAGTTTTACTGGGCGGTATATTTTGTTATGGGGTGTATCGGGATCGTGGTGCGGATGAATATCGGTATCCAACGACGCAATTCGGTGCGTTCTTGGCGGCCCAGCATGCCATATATGTCAATGATTTTGATGCGGCGGCGAACTTTGCGGCCCAGTTGACAGAAACAGAATACGCCACGGTACAAACGACCAAATTCTTGTCAGATTTTTTAAGTGGCCGTATGCCGGACCAGGTTATTATCTTAGAAGAAGAAAAGACACCTGCGTCGCGTTTAATCTATGATGCGTATTTGGTTCAAAATGACCAGTGGGACGATTTATATGCGCGTCATAAAAAGGATGAGGCTGCGTTATCGGCGCCGTTGCGCATATGGGCATCTGTTGCCACAGACAGGGAAAAAGATGCGCTGAAATTCATCAAGGCATTGCCGACGAACCAATCGTGGCAGCATTTTGTCAGTGGCCAGATTTATGCCGAAATGGGGGACATAGACGCGGCGGCAGATGAATTTTCAAATGTCAGTGTTGATTTTATGAATATAAACGATTACATGTACATGATGTCTTTTTACCAGGCGCATGGCATGGCGGATGCGGCGGACGTGTTGCATCGTGATTTTACATCCCGGCCGGGTGGAATGTTCATGCTGGATTTTGCCGGTGTTCCAGATTGGTCGATGTATTCTGGTATCAAAAACGCACTGGCGTTCAGTTTGGTTCAAACTGTATCGCATACCCAGATAATGATGTATTCTGATTTGGCGATATTGTTGTTGCGTTTCGCGCAGTTGACTGGTCCAGAATTTGGGGCAGGGGGCGATGCAATAAACTATTATTTGGGCCAATTTTTCTATAACAATGCGGGCGATTATGAAAAATATTTTGCCCAGATTGACCCGCACAGCCCATTTTATTCATTCGCGCGCCTGCGTATTGCCGACAGAAATGACGATATTGATGAACTGCGCGAGATTGTTCGTGCAAATCCATTGTTTGTGCCGGCGGTGAATCAATTGGTTGCGTATAATGTTCAGCATGGAAATCGCCGTGCGGCATTACGTGCGGTGAATATGGCGCTGGGGGATGCGAATTTGGATGATGTTGGCCGTGCTTTTTTTCTAAAGAGCAGGGCGCACATTTACTATATGTTCGGCGACTATGATGATGCCCAAACAGACCTGCATGATGCGTCGGCGGTTTTACCCCTGGACGCAGAGATTTTATCATTACAGGCAAAATTATGGGCGGCCCGTGGTCGTGAAATCGAAGATGCATATGACTATGCAATGACGCTGGTTAAACAGGATCCCACAGATATTATGGCGTGGGATACACTGGGGGTGGTTATCACCGTACGCGAAGGTGCGATGCCGGCACTGGATGTGTTGGCGCGCGTTGCAGATGTTGCGGCGTCATGTTCATCATTGTTCGAACATTTGGGGGACCTGTACGTTGCGATTGGTGATGATAGATTGGCGCGTGACGCGTATGTACGCGCGATTGAATTGTCTGACGATGGACTGGTCATTGTCCCAGGAATACAGAAAAAATTAAGGGATTTAGAATGATTGTTGGTGTTATTGGGGCGGGGGCATGGGGGACCGCATTGTCGATTGTGTCTGCGCGTGGTGGTGCGGATGTTGTTTTGTGGTCGTATGACGGCCAGCACAAGGTTTTTGATAATGTCACGATGCCGTCGAACATTGAAATAACGGCGGACATGTCGCGCATGCGTGATTGTGATGCATGGTTGATTGTAACGCCGGCGGCATATTTTCGCGCAACAGTTCGCAATGCGTCTGAATTTTACCAGGGCCAGCCTGTGATTATTTGCACCAAGGGCGCGGAAAGCGCGACCGGTGATTTTATGTCTGAAATAATACGCACAGAATTGCCCGATGCCGTGGATTTCGGCGTGTTGTCTGGTCCCCAGTTCGCGGCCGAGGTTGCACGTGGTGTCCCCACGGGATCAACGCTGGCGGGGACGCCGGTGGCGGTTTGTGCAGGGCAACAGATTCTGAATATGTTGCACTTAAATCCCACAGACGATGTTATCGGCACGGAATTCTGTGGCGTTGGCAAGAATGCAGTGGCATTAATTTCTGGATACAATTCTGTGGCGGCATCTGGTGAAAACGAACGCGCGATGCTGTTTACGCGCGCCTGGGGCGAGGTTATGAACCTGGGGCTGGCGTGTGGGGCCCAGATGCGGACTTTCTTGGATTTGTGCGGAATTGGTGACTTGTTTTTGTCGGCGACATCGGAAACCAGCCGCAATTTTGCCGGCGGCATGACGATTGCGCGTGGCGATGCGCCATCTGGCACAGTCGAAGGTATTTATGCACTGGCCGGGCTGATACGGCGCGCCGCGCGGATGGGTGTTGCGACACCGGTGCTGGTTGCGATGCAACAGAAAATGGGTCTGGGCCAGGGACCAGAATGCTAAAAAATTTGCATCTGGACAAATATTCTTTATAATCACACATGTGCGAAGGCGAAATTGTTCTTTCTTGCACTTGGTACAGAGTGTAAAAATGAATAATTTTTCTTCGCATTATGTTGAAACAAAATAAAATGGAGAAAAGCATGTTATTTGGTTTATTTGACAAGGGTGAAAAAACACACTTGAACAATCCTGTCGCGGTAGAGGTACCGTACGGTGACGAAACATTGCGTCTGGAAACAGGGCGCATGGCGAAACAGGCAAATGGTGCCGTATTGGCAACCATGGGTGGAACGATGGTTTTGGCCACGGTATGCGCGGAAAAGACCGCTGTCGAAGGCCAGGATTT
This sequence comes from uncultured Alphaproteobacteria bacterium, assembly GCA_944390185.1. Lineage (GTDB taxonomy): Bacteria > Pseudomonadota > Alphaproteobacteria > Rs-D84 > Rs-D84 > Enterousia. The sequence continues at coordinate 15,620 of CALXPA010000001.1, forward strand.
TTTCCCGCTGACTGTTGATTACCAGGAAAAATTCGCGTCCGCAGGTCGTATCCCGGGTTCGCGCGACAGACGTGAAGGCAAGGCATCAACCGCAGAAACATTGACTGCGCGTTTGATTGACAGACCAATTCGTCCATTGTTCCCAGATACATTCAAGAACAAGGTACAAATTGTGGTCCAGGTGTTTTCGTACGATAAAAAGAACCAGCCTGACATCTTGGCAATGATTGCGGCGTCGGCGGCGTTATCTTTGTCTGGCGTACCGTTCGCAGGCCCAATTGGTGCGGCGCGTGTCGGATATATGGACGGCAAATATTTGCTGAACCCGTCAAAGTCTGTGACCGAAGATTCGGAAATGGATCTGGTTGTTGCGGCGACCAAAGACGGTGTGTTGATGGTTGAATCTGAAATCGGCGAACTGGACGAGGCAACTGTTCTGGGGGCGGTAAAATTCGGGTTTGACGCGCAACAAGATGTTATTCGTGCTATTAACGAACTGACTGATGCCGCGGGCAAAGAACGCTGGGCGGTGCCTGAAAAATCGGCCGAATATGTCGCCATGGAACAAGACTTTGAATCTTTTGCGGGCGATATTGAATCCGCATTGCAAATCAAGGAAAAACTGGTTCGGTTGGATACACTGGCCCAGATTCATGCCGCGGCCAAGGCGCGCATCCCAGAATTGTTCCCGGAAACAACCACGGCGATGTCTACGCTGGAATCGTTTGCGGACGAAATTGTTGAAAATATAACGGCGCGTATTATGCGTGGCAATATCTTGGCTGGGCGTCCACGTATTGATGGGCGTGATAACCAGACTGTACGTCCAATCGAAATTGAATTGGGGATTTTACCACGTGCACACGGTTCTGCGCTGTTCACCCGCGGTGAAACCCAGGCGTTGGTTTCGTTGACGCTGGGGGGCGGTAAAGATGCGCTGCCGATTGAAAGTCTGGATGGCGAAGAAGAGCGTGATTTTATATTAAACTATAACTTCCCTGGTTATTCTGTTGGTGAATGCAAGGGGTTAAAGTCGCCCGGTCGTCGTGAAATTGGTCATGGCAATCTGGCGTGGCGTGCGTTGCATCCAATGATTCCATCACGCGAAAAGTTTGATTATGTTATTCGCGTTGTGTCGGATATTTTGGAATCAAATGGGTCATCGTCGATGGCGACAACATGCGGCGCCACATTGGCAATGATGGACGGCGGTGTGCCGTTGACACGCCCTGTCGCGGGTATCGCCATGGGATTAATCAAAGAAGGTGATGATTACGCGATTCTGACCGATATCTTGGGGGACGAAGATCACTTGGGTGATATGGACTTTAAGGTAACGGGTACAGATCATGGTATTACTGCGTTACAGATGGATATTAAAATCACATCTATTACGTTTGAAATCATGGAACGTGCACTGGCCCAGGCAAAAGACGGCCGTATGCATATATTGGGCAAGATTGAACGGGCAATCAAGGCCCCGCGCAGTCATGTGTCTGAATATGCGCCCCAGATGTACACAATGAAAATCAATCCAGACAAGGTTCGTGATGTTATCGGCAAGGGCGGTTCGGTCATCCAGGCCCTGACCCGTGAAACAGATACTCAAATTGATCTGGAAGACGATGGAACTGTCAAAATTATGGCAACCAGCAAGGAAAACGCCGATGCGGCAATCGCACGTATCAAAGACATCGTGGCGGAACCTGAAATTGGCGTCATCTATCCCGGCGTTGTATCTGGGGTCAAAGACTTTGGTTTGTTTGTAAAGATTTTGAATGGTTTCGAATCGATGGTTCATATTTCTGAAATCACCGGTGAAAGAATCGCAAAAATCGAAGACACCAAGATAAAAGAGGGCGATAAAGTCTTTGTCCGGTACCTGGGCGCAGACAAACGTGGCAAGACACGTATGTCTATGGTCGGTATTGACCAAAAAACTGGTGCCGAAATCAAAAAATAATGATATAATAATTGCGCCCCATGTGGGCGCAATTTAACTGTGGGGGATTGTCAAATGGATATGGAAACACTGATGGCCCAGGCCAGTGCACTGCAAGACAAGGTTGCCGCGGCACAAAGCAAGCTGGCGGCGTCGCATGTCAAGGGTATCGCAGATGGTGGTGCATGCATTATCGATATGACGGGCAAATACGATTTGGTAAATATTACGATACGTCCGGACGTGCTGGCACGCGGTGCAGATGCGGTTGCGGCGCTGGTTGCGGCGGCGTACCTTGATGCCAAGGCCAAGGCAGACGAAATGATTGATACGGTCATGGGTGCTGCGACGGCGGGCATACCACTGCCGGAATAAAAGGCTGGACAACGGGGAAAAAATGATTTATATTTGGCGGGCCGTTTCGGATGTTTAGCTCAGTTGATTAGAGCATCTCGTTTACACCGAGAGGGTCGGGGGTTTGAGTCCCTCAACATCCACCAAAAAATACAATCGCCCAACGGGCGATTTTATTTTTTGCATGGGGATGTGGGACGAAAACCCCCGAAGTAAGGGGTTTGAACCGTAGACGAGAGGCAGACGGCAGTATGCCGGTTCATGCGCAGCATGAACGAGTCAAGGTCGGCGAAGCCAGTCCCTCAACATCCACCAAAAAATACAATCGCCCAACGGGCGATTTTATTTTTTGCATGGGGATGTGGGACGAAAACCCCCGAAGTAAGGGGTTTGACAATGAGTCAGCGAGCATTTTGGTAAAATGCGAGCGCAGTACGCGTCAGCGCACGCGAACGAATGCCCCGCAGCCGGCGCGTGATGCGCCGTGCGAGGGAACCGTGCCATATAACCCCGCCCAACGGGCGATTTTATTCCAACAACAGTATAGGCATGTGCCTTGCTTTACAGGGGTTGTAGCTCAGAGGGTTTAGAGCGTCTGCCTGTCACGCAGAACCCGCGCAGATATGCGCGGTGGGAATTTACAGCCCCGTCAACCAGGTCCTCAATTTCGCACCGCATGGTGCGTTTTTTATGCTATTGACAATCCCCAGGGCGCTGTGCGACAATGCCAGCGCAGAAACAATTAAAACAAAGGGGAAAACATGAATATCAAATCTTTTGCTGCAATCGCAGGCGTATTGGCGTTGGCGGCATGTGGTGACAACACACCAAATCCAGAATTGCTAAAGGGTGCAAACTTTATCGCGTCGGGCGATGGCACTGATATTACACTGTCGTTTGCGGCGGATGAAATGCGCGTAAATGGTCGTGTGGTTAATCTGTACAATGGTACGTACAGTGTCGATGGCGACAAGATTAAATTCAGCCCATTTGCATCAACTATGATGATGGGACCAATGGATGCGATGCAGACAGAACAAGACTATTTTCAATTCATGACAACGGTTGAAACATACGATTTGACATCAGATGGTCGCCTGACCCTGGTCAATGCGGACGGTAAAGAAATTGTATTTCAACAGGTCGATGAACTGCCGGCGGACGATGCCGCTGTGACCCCGGATGACGGTGTTCCTGCGGACGCGGTTGCGATTCCTGTTGCGGCGGAACCGGCCCAGGCAGAATAAAAAACATTGACTGGGGCAATATTAACTTGACAAATCGATATGCCCCAGTTATAATTTGCCGGCAATTTGGCCCCATCGTCTAGAGGCCCAGGACACCGCCCTTTCAAGGCGAGAACACCAGTTCGAATCTGGTTGGGGCTGCCAAAATAAACAACGACCCTTGCGGTCGTTTTTTATTTTGCTGTCAGTTCCCCAGATTTGAACTGGTACAGTTCGTGCGCGAAGTTGGTAAAAACACGCGAAGCGTGTTTGAACCTTACGAGCCGAAAGGGGCCCACCACGCAGATATGCGTGGTGGGAATTTACAATCTGGTTGGGGCTGCCAAAATAAACACTCGACCCTTGCGGTCGTTTTTTATTTTGACTTTGTGGGGGTGGAATTGTTATGATTTCTGTATTGGGTTTAACTGACTGCGGTGGGGGATGGCGATGAAAAAATTTGCTTTTATTTCATGTGGATTAATATTGGCGGCGTGTGGCGGTGGCGGCACATCATCAGGCCCCAGTACGATGGCGACGGTACCATCCACCCCCCAGGGCCAGGTAATAAAATCCAACCAGGTTGTCACAGGTATGACGTCTTTTATTGATAACGGCGAAAAACGTACAGACTATGTTTTGAGCGCCCTGGGGCCGGATTATTTTCCTGAAGATATGTGGAACGGCAGAACAATTGTCATTACGCGCGGTGCATCTGGGGACGCGATGGCGGCGCCGGGGGTGACCAGGGGGGTGACCACGGGGGCCGGGGCGTGCCGTTCGGTAACTGAATGCAGCCAGATGGCATTTGATAATATGCTGGAACAATTGGCAGATAATAAAATTGATCCTGATACAGTAACAGATACAGACCAACTGCGCCAGGCTTTGGCCATGATCGGGTACAGCGATGCGCTGGATGCAGATTGGACGGATGTTCGCGCGTACATCGTGGACAACCTGGAAAATTTATCTGATATGGCCACCAATGTTTATTCGCAATATCGGGACTTTAACCTGGGGGATGTCGCGTTCACGATGGCATCGGCGTCAAATGGGGACAGGGCTGGCGCCAAGGATTTGATTACGTTCGATGTCAAAGACAATGGCGAAATTGGGGGAATACATCTGTGGACGTACAGGTCAGATGATGGCACGCTGGTGCCTGTGCCGGGTGCTGATGTTGTGGCCACGCGTGTTAACCGGGATAATTTGTTTACTGTGTCCCAGACGCGGGAACAGGACGATGGCAGCGTTGTCAATGTTTCTGGCGCAGTGTCTGTTGACACGTATGGTCGCGATTTTGATTTGACATATTCGGATTTCGGATTGCTGACGGGCAATATTACTACAACTACGACTGGGCCAGATGGGTCGGAAAACACCGTGGTCCAGAAACAGTATGAACCATTTGCGGGTGGTTATACGAACAAAGAAATCGCATATAACGACATTAAAAACATAGAAACAGAGTATGTGTTTAATAACGGGCGGGCAATTGGTTCGGTCAAGGCCCGTGATGGTTCTGATGATTTGTCGTTGCGTGGTACGGCAAATCTGCGGTTTCACGTTGATGACACGGGGCCGACAGAAACACTGAATATGAAATTTAGTAATTGGTACAATGTCACAATCGTCAAAGATGCCGATAACGCAGATATTCAATTCTCGGCCAATGGTGCCCAGATAAAGGATGTTTATCGTTTTACCAGTGCAGACGCCAATGACGGCGAATTTAGTACGTCAGACTTTTTAAATGGCGATTATAACGGTACCATCGTTACGGACAACAATGCGCCATATGGCAAGCTGGATATAAAGTATTACGGCGATGATAATCGCCCGACCGAGGCCACTGGTGTCATGAAATACATAAACGAAGGCATAGAGGCGAATATTGCCTTTGGCGTGAAATAAAAGTATGACCGGGTTAAAATACCTTTGTAGTCATGTTCTTTTTCGGGTATAATACACGGGTCTGAAATTTAACCAAGGGGGATTTTTATGAAAAATTTAGTTGTTTTTGCCGCGTCTTTATCTGTGCTGGCGGCATGTACGACGGTTAATCCGTATACGGGCCAGGCCCAAACATCCAAGGCCGTATGGGGTACCGCAATTGGTGCCGCAACAGGTGCGGCGACGGGCGCGTTGGTATCGGATAACCATGGCACAGGCGCGTTAATTGGTGGTCTGGCGGGTGCCGCAATGGGTGGTGGCGTTGGGTATTACATGGATACGCAAGAGGCCGAATTACGTGCCGAGCTGGCGTCAACCGGGGTCAGTGTTATTCGCGATGGCGATAATATTCGTCTGGTTATGCCGGGCAATATCACATTCAAAACAGATTCTGCGGACATAAACGCCGGATTTTATTCGACATTGAATTCTGTGGCCAAGGTTTTGAATAAATACGATAATTCGACAGTTATGGTCATGGGATTCACCGACAGCACGGGCAGTGCACAATACAACCAAACACTGGCCCAGAATCGTGCGAACGCGGTTGCTGCATATCTGCAGGGCCAGGGCGTTGCCGCCACGCGTTTTGAAATTTTGTCTATGGGTTCGTCTAATCCAATTGCGGATAATTCAACTGCTGCCGGTCGCCAGCAAAACCGCCGTGTGGAAATTAAAATTATTCCAAACAAGTAAAATAAAACCCGCATCGCGGGTTTTATTTTTTGTGTTTCAGACGCAATTGGCCACATGCACTGCCGATATCGTTTCCGCGTTCGCGCCGTATTCGTGTATGCACGCCGTTTTTAATTAAAATATCCTGGAATCGATGCACAGCATTGCCGGATGGCGATACAAAATCGCGTTCATCCACCGCGTTCCATGGAATCAAATTCACCATGCAATTCTGGCCGCGCAACAGTTCAGATAATTTTTCGGCATATTCCGGCGTACAGTTTAATAATTCTGGTTCGCCATTTTCGCCCCGCACCGCCAACAGTATATATTCAATCATCAGTTGTCGGTTATGCAGTCCTGAAAATTCAAACGCCGCGTCCAGCACATCTTGTAAATGGTATTTATTGTTAATCGGCATAATTTTGCTGCGCAGTTCATCTGTTGGTGCATGTAATGATATGGCCAGGTTGATTGGCCGTCCCCACCGGGTTAATTCGTGGATTCCGGGGACAATACCGCACGTTGAAACTGTAATTTTACGCCATCCGATACCCATGTCTGAATTTGCGCGTTCAATAAATCCGATAACATTTTCGACATTTTGCAGTGGTTCCCCCGTACCCATAATAACGATATGCGACACATCGCCGTTATTGGCGTCGCCATTTGGCCGAATTGGTTTGTCAGACAGTTTGTCATTGCGTAATTCCCACTGGGCGACCAGAATTTGCGCATAGATTTCATTTACGGTCAAATTGCGTTTTAGCCCCAGCAGTGTACTGGCACAGAATTTACATCCCATGGCACAGCCGGCCTGGGAACTGACGCATACGCTGTTGCCGTAACTGGTTCGCATCAGAACGCATTCAATTTGTTCGCCGTCCCCCAGTTCTAATAAAAACTTGGTCGTTTGGCCGTCTGACGATTCCAGTTCTTTCACCACCCGCAGTGGCAGTGTTTGTGCGTTTGCGTTTAAATCATCGCGCAGTTTTTCCGGCAGATTTTTCATTACCGAAAAATCCGGTGCCCCACGATTTAACCATTCACGAATCTGTTTTGCGCGAAATCGCGGCAATCCCATGTTTTCAACGAACTGGGCTAATTCTGCATCGGTCATATTAAACAGGATTTTTTTCATAATTTATACCTGTCATCATTTATTACAATCACGGCCTTGCGACGCAGTTGTTTCAGTTGTTGATCTGCGATGAACATGGCCTGTTTAAATTTAGTGTTTTGTTCAATGATATCGTCCAGTTTACCATACTCGTCAGTCTTTTTCGTATCGCACACCAACAGCACGGACCGGTCAACCACCGGCGACCACGTCAGCCGCGGCAGATTTACCACGCGTTCGCGAATATCTGTGGCCAGTTCATATTGGACCGCTGTAAATTTCTGTGGTGCCCCGCCCAGACGCCGTGCCATATCCATTGCGTCATCACAGCTGGTCGGTTTAGTCAATTGGGCCGCCACATCGGCGGGAATATCAATCAATCGCACAATAGTCATTTCAATCGGTAATCCCTGGTCCAGGGCGATTTCTGTGCGCTGGGCGGCGACGTCGGCATCTGTGATGTCCACGGTTGGCAATATCGTGCGTGCAACGATAATCTGCCATGCGATTTCCGCACGCAGCGCCGATTTCGCCATTGCGCGTTCAGTTGCCGATAAATCCCCCAGGTTCATTTTCTTTAATTCTGCGTCCACAACGTCATCATCTGGTACCGCATTAAAATTCGTTGCATAGGCCAGTTTTACGTTATCGTCAATTATGTTTTGCAGTGCCTGGCGTCGATTATCCGTGGACATTTTTCCCTGTTTGTTCATCAGTGTTACGCGTGCGGTGATATCTGCATCTGTGATTGGTGTGCCATTAACAGACGCCACAACACTGGCCCCCTGTGCCGGTACTGCAAACACCCCCAGTAATATCCCAATCATTATGATTTTTTTCATTTTTGGCGTCCTTTGTTGTTTTAATAGCGTTGACCATTTATGCTCATCCCAAAGCGGAATTGAAAGGTCGTTGTTCCGACATAGTCTTCTTTGACGGCGTTATCCCGACGATATTCCACCGACAGGTAATAGCACGGATGTGTATAGAATATCCCGCCAGTATGCCGTTGGAATTCACCGTATGTCATGTTGTATATCGCATTAAAGCGCACCGACCAGCGGTCTGTCAATTGGATGCCAATCCCCGCCATTAATTCATTTATGTCATCACCCATGGTATACGCATCGATAAATTGCTGGGACCATATGTGGCCGATATCGATATAGTTACGCGATGTCCCGATTATTGCGGTTGTTTCAATATGGCGCATAGACAAATCGTCCTGGGCCAGTCTGAACCGCGTGGCCAGGTCAATCCACTTCATATTATTGTATTCCAGTCGGCCGACATAATCCGATGCGCCATTTCTAAATCCACTGTTTGGATCGGTTGTTGCGCGGTCGCGGAAATCATACGTCTGGCCCAAGAATAATTCGAACATATGTCCGTCCGGGTTAAATGCCGCATATCGCACACCATAGTCGGCATACGTGCCGTTTTCCCACAGGTCCAGCCCAGCAAAACGATTATCAGAAAACAGCGTCGCATCGGACAACAACGCGCCCGCAGAATCATTGTCTATGTTCAGTTGATCTTTTTCTGTGTGACGCATAATAGTTAACCGTGCCCGGGGTTCAATAACCTGGGTCCATGTATCGGTCGGACGAAACAGTGGTAATGACCATTCCAGGTAACCACTGGGCAAGAATCTGTTTTTCAATCCCGAAAATTCGGCGGTGTCGACCAAATCTGTCTTGTAGAAATTATACAAGTCATATCGTGCCGATACACTGGCGGTCAGCCTGTTTCCACCCCACAGTGTCCATGGCGACACGATACGTGCATCGCCAATCATACGCTGGGACGATGTGCCATCCCCCGATATACCCAATACGTCTGCATCCAATGTGACATAGGTTTCTTGGAACAGTGGTTGTGTCTGGTATGTGGCGCGAATGTTCGGCAAAATATTCCCAGATGGCGTGGAATAGTGCCCATATGTGCTGCGCAGTTCTTGGAATATATGTGCATCGGCGACGACGTATCCAGATTGACCGAATAATTCCAGGCGTGCCCCAGAATCCAAATACGGCTGGTCATTATAGAATCCATATTTCTGCAAAAACGTGTTATCAGACGCGCGTTCCAGAAATACTGTGGCGCGTGCATATTCGCCCAGTTCAATTACATCGTTGTTGAAAATATACCAACGACTTTCACCATCGCGATTGTGTGTGAACGCCCCATTTGTGCGATATTGCGAATGGTCCAGGTTCAGCCGATGTTCTATTTGAAACAGTGGATTTTCTTCGGTCAGATATGATGTTGTAAACGTCATATCGTGCGTATCAGAAAACGCAATATACAGCGGCAGATTTATCTGGGTCCCCATGTTGTTGGTGGAACCAAAATCCGGCATCAAAAATCCTGTTTTATGTCGGATGCCGGGGTCAGGCATTTCAAAGAACGGTAACCAGAATACCGGGATATTATACGTGCGTAATACAGGGTTATAGAATCGCAACATACGGCTGTCCATGTCATGCACGATTTTCTGGGTTGTGATTTTCCATGCGTCACCGTATGCGTCACAGTTATCGCATGCAGTAAACGTTGCATTGTACGCGATTGTTTCAATACCCTGGCGTACAATGTTATCTGATTCCACATACACATGATCCCCCAGCCACAGTTTAATATCGTCACCTGATAAACTGTCGCCATCCTTGGACAGGTATGAATCGGTCAGTGTCATTCGCTGGCCAGAGGCATTAACAATTTCGGTATTGCCAGTGGTTTTTATTGTTTCTGTTTGCGCGTTATATTCGATTTTATCGGCGGTAATAGTTTTTGGTGTATCGACATCAATTGCCGCCCCGTTCGCGGCAGTATATGTTGCATACACAATCAAAAATACGACCAGTTTTTTCATTTTCTAAACAGTGCAAACAACACCCCGCCCAGTGTGACAAATATCCCGACTGTTAATAATACAAAATCAGTAACGCTATCAATCATATTAGACAGTGACATAAACGCCGACATTGCGACCGCCATGGCGGCAACTGCGATGGCTGGTGCCACGCTGGCGCGTCGACGTAACAACGATGTCCGCAGCAATATCACCGTGCACAGTGCGGCCAGAATCAGGTTCATAATCGGTCCCAAGAATCGTGTTGCCAATTCGGCCAAAACCATTTCATGCTGTTTTTCTGATGGCGAATCCAACACAGATTTTACCAGCGTTAACGTCGGTATGCGGCGCACACGAAAAGATGCCTCGTCCTCTTTATCGGCGACATTCAGGTCCATATCAAAACTGTCGAATGTTCCCGTGGTTAACGTATCGCCATTCGCCTGCAGTGAACCGTTGGTCATAACAATCGACAACCCGCGTGGCGTTGATACCAGTTTACCTTTTTCTGCGAATATTGTGACCGGTGTGGTATCGTCCCGCATGTCCGACAGCATCACCTGGGACAGGTCGTGCCCAGATACCTTGTCTACATATACGACCAATCCATTGGTCAGTTGTGTGAACGCAGATTCTTGTAATTTCAGGTGCGCCAAACCATAGCGCAGATTCCACTGGGTACTGTAAAACAATGCCTGGGTTCGTGGAACAACCCACAGATTCAGCAGCATATGCACCAATGTCAGCACGACCGCCATCCACAGTGCAGGGCGCGCAATCTGGGCCGGCGACAGCCCCGACGACGCCATAACGGTTACTTCGTTATCAGAAATCAACTTGTTATACACAAATATTATCGCGATGAACGTAACAAATGGAATGATAATAGATATAATAAACGGTATCATCAACACCGTCAGGCCCAAAAAACTGGTCAATTCGATACCGTAACTTAACAGCATTTTCATCATTGACATGATTTGCATCATCCATGCCAATCCTGTCAGTACCAGCAACAGCATTATAAAAATCGCGACCAGTTGACGCGAAAAATACCTGTTCAATATTTTCATATTCGTCAGTATAAAGCCCAAAATCACAACCGTCAAATATATTTAGCAAAATATGCGCCAAAAATCTGTAAAAAATCAGATTTTTCTTGCATTTATGCGATTCGTGAATATAATGACAGTGTTCTTAAAAGTTTTTTTAAGGGCGGGGTTGCCGGATGGGACCCCGCTCTTTCAGTAAAAAGCGGACGTACATAAAACAAATCGAAGGAGAATTATGATGTCTTTTGTATCGATGCCCCGTCAAGATTTACTGTTGGCGATTGACTCTTTGGCCCAGGAAAAGCAAATTGACCGTGAAATCGTCATAGAATCACTAGAGGCAGCAATCGCCAAAATCGCCAAGCATAAATATGGCGAAGAATTTAATATCACGGCAGAAATTGACCGCAAAAATGGCGCAATTCATGTAAAGCGCCTGTTCGAGGTTATTGAATCCCCCGCGGCCAAGGGCGATGAATATGATGCAAATACGATGCTGACGGTGGATGCGGCAAAAAAGTATGCTAAAAATCCACAGGTTGGCGACATCGTCGAAGATGCACTGCCGGAACCAGAATTTGGTCGTATGGCATTCCAAACCGCCCGCCAGATTATGACGGCCCGCGTCCGCGATGCTGAAAAAGGACGCCAATACGAAGAATTCAAGGACAGTATCGGTGATATCGTCAGCGGTGTTGTCAAACGTATTGAATTCGGTAATGTCTTTGTCGATATTAATGGCAAGGCCGAAGGCTATATCAAGGGTACGGAATTAATTCCTGGTGAACGGCTGGCGGTGGGCGATCGGGTTCGTGCATTGATTATGGACGTTGCGCGGTCTAATTCCGGCCCCCAGATATTCTTGACACGTACACACCCAATGTTTATGGAAAAGCTGTTCGTCCAAGAAGTGCCCGAAATATACGAAGGGGTTATTAAAATCAAATCTGTGGCACGTGCCCCCGGCAGTCACGCGAAAATCGCGGTCGAAACCCAGGATCCATCCATTGACGCGGTGGGTATGACCGTTGGTATCAAGGGTACACGTATCCAGCCTGTTATCAACGAATGTCACGGTGAAAAAATTGACGTTATTTTGTATTCTGATGACCCGGCGGTATTTATCGTTAATGCCATGCAGCCGGCCAAGGTCGCAAAAATTATCGTTGACGAAGATACACGCAGTGCGGCGGTTGTCGTTAACGAAGACCAACAGTCTCTGGCAATTGGGCGCCGCGGACAAAATGTGCGTCTGGCGTCGCAGTTAACCGGATGGAATATTGACGTCATGAACGAAGTCGAAGAACAAGAACGTCGCGCCAAAGAAGTCAAAGAAAAAACAGAATTGTTTATCAGTGGTCTGGATGTTGACGAAATGCTGGCGCATCTGCTGATTACCGAAGGATTCAGAACAATCGAAGAAATTGCCTTTGTTGATATCGGTGAACTGGAAAGTATCCAGGGCTTTAACGCGGAATTGGCGACAGAACTGCAAAATCGCGCCCGTGCGTATCTGCAGAAACAGGAACAAGAATACAAAGATGCCGGTCACCAATTGGGCATGGCGGACGATTTGTTAAACTTTGATTTTATCAAGCGGCCGATTATAATGCAATTGGGCAACGCCGGGATAAAATCACTGGGCGATTTGGCGGATTTGGATACAGACGAACTGATTGAAATTGTCGGCGAAGATAATATGAGTCCGCGTCTGGCCGGTCGCGTCATTATGAAGGCGCGCGAATTGGCGTATGGCATTACCCAGGGTGATGAAGAATAAATTTTAAACGGAGTAAATTTATATGGCGACATTAACACTTGGAAAATCTGTAACAATTGATCAGGTGGCCAGTAAAAAGGGCGACGCGGTGTTCGTTGAACGCCGTCGTCGCGTTGTTGCCCCCGGCAGCAAAGAATTACGTGACGAACCTGTGGCACCGTCTGCACCGCATAATGCCGCAGATGAAAAGTTGCGTGCTGTATTGGCCGCGGCCCGTGCCCGCGAAGAAGAACGCAAACAGCGTGCCGCCGCCGAAGAGGCCGCGGCCCGTGCCCGTGCGGCTGAAATCGAACGCGAAAATCGCGAATATGAACAGGTCAAAGAACAATTGGCTGCACGTGAAAATACTGTCGCCGCACCCGATACATCATCGCCCGCGGTACCGGAACGTCAAAACGCTGGTGCGAAAAAGCAATTTAATAACGCCGATGCGCCACGCGGCCGTTCGGGCCGTGACGACGATGATGATATGCTTGGGACACGTCCGTCTAAATTCGGTAATACCAAGAAAGAATTTAAGAAGTCAGGAAAAATATCCTTGCACGATATTGTAATTGGTGGCGATGATGACGATGATGAAATCGGATTGCGTGGTGCAAACCGTCGCCGGTCCGAAGCATCGCTGAAGCGTTTTCGTGAAAAGGCCCGCGCCATATTCACCGCCCCGCAAAAGGTTGAACATGTTGTTACACTGGGCGATACAATAACCGTCAAAGATTTGGCCAACGCGATGGCGGAAAAGGTTGGCAATGTTATCAAGAAATTGATGGAAATGGGCATGATGGCGTCCCAGAACCAGTCTATTGATGCCGATACCGCCGAACTGATTGCCAGTGAATTTGGTGCCAAGGTAAAACGCGTGGATGTAAAGCCGTACGCGGACCAGTTGGAACGCGAACCAAATCCAGAAAATCTGCAGCCACGTCCACCCGTGGTTACGGTTGTGGGACACGTGGACCATGGCAAAACGTCACTGTTGGATGCGTTTCGTCATGCGAATGTCGCCGCGCGCGAGGCTGGTGGAATTACCCAGCATGTTTCTGCGTACGAAGTGAAAACAAAATCTGGTGCAATGATAACGTTTTTGGACACGCCGGGTCACGAAACATTTACTGCGATGCGTGCACGTGGTGCCCAATTGGCAGATATTGTTGTGTTGGTTGTTGCGGCGAATGATTCTATTATGCCCCAAACCATAGAGGCAATAAATCACATCCGCGCGGCAAATGTTCCATTTATTGTTGCAATTAATAAAATCGATTTACCAGACGCAAACCCAGATCGCGTCAGAACAGACCTGTTACAGCAAGAGGTCCAGGTCGAAGAACTGGGGGGTGATGTGCAAAGTGTCGAAATATCTGCGACGAAACACATTGGCCTGGAAAAATTAGAAGAGGCAATTTTGCTGCAGGCGGGCATAATGGACCTGCGGGCGGATCCGGATATGCCGGCCGCCGCCTATGTGGTAGAGGCCAAGATGGAACGCGGCCTGGGCGCGGTTGCGACGGTATTAATACGCCAAGGTACGCTGAAAATCGGCGATGTGTTTGTCGTTGGCGAAACATTTGGGCGTGTGCGCGGTCTGATAAATTCGACCGGTGAACGTGTAAAGTCTGTTAAACCGGGCCAGCCGATTGTTGTTCTGGGGCTGGACGCGGTGCCAAACGCCGGTGATGAATTGCGCGTCATGGATACCGAGGCCCAGGCCCGTTCTGTTGCGGCGTATCGTGTACAACAGGCCCGCGACAAGGCGAACGCGGTAAAGCGTTCATCGCTGCAGGAATTATTTGCACGTCGTGATGAAAACAAAAAACTGGTGCTGCCGATTGTATTGCGCGCGGATGTCCAGGGCAGTGTAGAGGCAATTACAGATATGCTGCGCACCATTAACACCGACAAGGTTGGCGTAGATATCCTGGCGGCGGGCGTCGGACAAATTACCGAAGGTGACATACGTTTGGCGTCGGCGTCTGGGGCGGTTATAATTGCATTTAATGTGCGTGCGGATGCCGCGGTGCGTGATATGGCGCGCAGTGCGGGTGTTGATATTCGCTATCACAGTGTGGTATATCGCATCACAGACGAAATCAAAGAAATCTTGGCCGGGAAATTGGCCCCAGAAAGAAAAGAGAACTTTATTGGATATGCCGATGTTATCGCGCTGTTCACCGTGGGCAAGGGCACACGTGTGGCGGGCTGTCGCGTATCCGAAGGTGTGATAAAGAAAGACGCGTTCGTTCGTCTGTTGCGTGACAATGTCGTTATATACGATGGTAAAATTGGCGAACTGCGCCGCGAAAAGAACGAAGTACGCGAAGTATCTGGCGCCGGCGTCGAATTTGGTATGTCATTTGACAAGTATAACGATTTAAAAGAAGGCGATCGTGTCGAATGCTATGAAGTCCAAGAGATTCGCGCCCAGTTATAAAAAAACATGGGGCATGTTGATTTTTCTGGTCAACGTGCCCCTAAAAATTCGCTTATGATATCAATGCGCCATCTGTGGCGTTTATTTTTTGCTTTCCAACTGTGATGATTTTATTGTCGTATTTTGGTTCTGCCTGGGCATCAACCGGTGTGCGCCAATAAACCGCACCATCAGATGTTCTGATTGCGTACAGGTTATTGTCAGCTGCAACAACAAACGCCACATCATCGGTCACGATGAACGGCACCGCCACTGCAATATCCAGACACCACCGCTTGTTCCCATCCAGCGGGTTTATCCGACAAAACGCATCCCCCAGTCCGCCAACATACAGTGCGCCATCGTGCATAACCAATGGTGCAATAATGTCAACAATTGCGGCGCCACCGGTCATATTGCTGGGGCGAAAGACATCGGCAATCCATGCGATTTTGCGTGATTTTGGTGCGACCTTGACCACTTCGCCAGTGGTCAGACCGGCATAAACGTACCCATGCGCACAGATTGGCTGCTGGTCGCTTTGCACGGCGTTATTTGTGGGGAAACCGCTGAAAATTTTTCTGTCCCCATCCCAAATAACATTGGATGAATCCTGGGTATAATCACATTCGTCGGGCGTCGCCGTGTCAATCACATCAGGCAGATTTTCAACACTGGTATTCAACAGTGTTATATTGTTTGTGTCAAAGACAGGGGTGCGTACACCTGGCAATATCGGGTCGTGTTCTGTACATGCGGACAACAGACCCAAACACACAGTAATGACGATAATTTTTCGCATTTGATACACCCCCTTGATTCCAGCTAGCGCAATGTTTGGGCGGTGGACAAAATCAACGCCGGGGTATTTTCATCATTGATGATTACGTCCAGCCATTTATTTGCAGCATCGTGATTGCCATCCGCCAGATACTTTTGTGCCACCATTAACCGCGATGTGTAATAGTACGGCGAACTGTGCGTATCCATCGGCGCCAGATAATCTTCGACTGCGGCCGCGGTCATATCATCCCCACGCAGTCCGACAATATGTAAACGCGCCAAATCGCGCATGTCGCGGGTTGCGCCATCGTTGGCCAGCTTTTCCAGTTTTGTTACGTCGTTGTCCAACAAATAAGACTGGAACAGGGCCAAATCACCGGTTGCCCCGCGGGCGTTTTCGGCGACCGCATTCAGCATGGTTGCGTCCATATTATTTATCGCGGTTTCATATGTCTGGGCCACAGCGATTTTATGTGCACGATATGTGCGTACACCGATGACGACCGCGGTCGTTATAATCAGCACGGCCAGTGCGGCACCAATGATATACCGGGAATATTTTTTAACGAACGCCATGGTTTTTTCGTTGTTTACTTCTTCCCAAACCTCGCGATACAGGGCGTCTTCGGCGTATTCTTCGCGTGTTTTTTTCTTTGGTGCGATTTTTTTATTTCTTTCCAGAATTGATGCCATGGAAAATTCTCCTGTTTTTATTATGGTACCTTGATAAATCTTAATTTATTGCTATACTATAAAAGTTATGAAAAAGCAAATCAAGAACGCTTTACCGGTTACACAAAATCAGACTCTGGTCGCCACCCGTGGTGTCAACGACGAAACCAGTCTGGCCCAGTACATTCAAAACGTCCAGAAAATACCAATCTTGTCGGCGTCCGAAGAATATGAATACGCGACCAAATGGACACGTGATCATGATGCGGCGGCGGCGGAAAAACTGGTGGCCAGTCATCTGCGCATGGTGGTATCTGTGGCGTATGACTTTCGTAATTATGGTGTGCCGTTTGGCGATTTGATTGCCAGTGGAAATATGGGCCTGATGCAGGCGTTGCAAAAATTTGACCCTGAAAAGGGCTTTCGATTTTCAACATACGCCATGTTTTGGATTCGGGCAGAAATTTATGAAACGATTTTGCAGAATTGGTCGATTGTAAAAATCGGCACGTCTGCAAATCAAAAGCGCGTGTTCTTTAACCTGGCGCGGGCACGGCGTGCGCTGGGGATAATGGATGGGAATTTATCGGACGACCAGACAAAGCAGATTGCGGATTATTTAAATGTGCCTGAAAACGATGTCCGTCGTATGTCTACGCGGATGTCGGCGCGTGATGTATCGCTGAATGCGCCTGTGCATACGGATGACGATGCGCGTGATATTTTGTCGAATATGCCTGATGACAAGGACAGCATCCAGGATAATATGGAACGGATAGAATTTCGGCGCCGCGGGTACGAATTATTACGTGAAAACCTGGATAAATTACCGACGCGTGATCGGGAAATACTGGTGGCGCGGCGTTTGTCGGACCCGGCATTGACATTAGAGGCCCTGTCCCAGAAATACGGCGTGTCACGTGAACGTGTGCGCCAGATAGAAGAACGCGCATATAACAAATTACGCGATGCCATCTTGGCCGCGTCCCAGGAGGATAACTGATGACTGTACGATATAGTGTGCGTGTATTTTGGGTGGCAGTGTTTATGCTGTTGACGACTGGGGCGTTTGACATGGCGCACGGGTTTTCGCTGTCGTCGGGCACATTGACGCGCCTGATATCAGATTTCCCAGGAACGCTGGCGAACGCGCTGCGATATGATGGTGAAAAATTTGGGTTCAAGATAAATGGCTATGGTACCGCCGGGTTATTGGAACCGGACTTTGAAACGCCGTATTTTATTAACGATTGGCGTGTTCGTGGTGAATTCAATTATCATCCTGGGGCAAATACATTTGGTCTGGTTTACGCGATTGATGCCGCGGCGGTGGACGAAGATAAATTCATGCGCGAAGGGTTTGCATACTGGCAGCATCGTGACTATGGCCGGATGGAAATTGGTTTTACGGATTCTGTGGCACGCAAGTTGGGGGTTGGACTGCCGGATGTTGGCGGACTGCGCGTGAATGACAAGCCACTGTTTTACAAAAAAATTCAGCCCAGCGGTCCCGTAATATCAGATACTACGTTGACAACGGGTCGATCTGCGTTGCGCATGAATTTGGTGTCTATGCCGTTGCACGGCGCCCAGTATGGTTTGTCTGTGGCGGGCATAACAGACGATTATGATTACGCGATTGATGCCGGAATCAAATTGCGCAGTCCCGGGGGCAAGGTCAAGACCGCATACGCATTTGGTGCGTCGTTTATGTCGCGTCCTGATAATTATCACACTGACGCATATACCCCACGCGTAAATGCAGATTGGCGTGCCCAGGTATCTGGTGGTATGAATTTACAGTATAACAGTTTTATGTGGGGACTGACCGCGCGCGTGATTTATGATGATGACCCAATTGGCCCAATATCGGATGGCCTGGCATTGGGCACAGGGGTCAGTTATGATATACTGAATTACAGTGTGTCTTTGACATATATTTTGTCTGATACCGGGGTGTGGAATCATGACATAGACGACTATATTGATCACACGGCAATTGCATCGTTACGGTATAAATACAGTGAAAACGTTGATTTATGGATATCGCTGGGGATGACCAGTGAAACCCCATTTGTTTCTGCAGGATTACGATTGACGATATAGCGCCGCCCCCGTTGGCCGGGCCCCGCCCCGGATACGCATTATTTCTTTACGGGTTCCAGTTCTTTTGTTTCCTTGGTTTGTGGAATATACATGCGCGGATTACCGGCATAGCCCAACGCCGCATGATGCGATGGGATTAAAAATTCCGGCAACGGACTGCATGCGCCCATCGCCATAAATCCGGCCAGACGCGGGTCGCTGAACGCGTATTGTTTGTCTGCCTCGATAGGGCGGTGGTACCATCCCTGGAATATCACCAGTTGTTTTTTATCATCCAGTTTCATGATATCCATTGGCGTATACAGCGGTTCTTCGGACTTTTCTTCTTTATCCTTGCCGTCGGGTCCCTTGACTGTTTTGATTTTAATCTTGTCACCCATCATATCAGAAAATCTGCGTGCGGTATCTGGGTCATTTTGACGCATAACAATCTTGGCGGCGGTTGTTGATATAATTGTGGCGGCGGCATCTGCGCCGTATTTTTCCTGAATCTGGTGGATATCTTGACCGATAATCAGATACGATACCTTTTGCCCGCGCCCCAGGTCGGGTCCCTGGATGACGGCCTGTAACTTTTGCATTTTCGGCATTTCGTCCAGCACGAACAGCACCGGATACGGCCCCAGTTTTTTACCGGCGTGTTCTGCCTCTGGCTTGTTCGCCAACAGAAAGTTCGTCATCAGTTCGATAAATATCCCAGTAATTGGGTTTAACGCCTGGGCATCGACCATATTGATAGACAGATATACGGTTACTGGCTTTACCTTGCCATCGCGTGGATCGACCATGCCGCGCAAATCGGCAAAGTGGAAATCAGAATGACTGGTGCGATTGCGCACAGCGGCGTTGCGGAATATTGACAATCCTTCCATAACAGTGGAAATAATAGATCCGCGTTCTTTATCAGGTGTGTTCGCCAGTTGTGTTAATTCCAACACGGCGCGGTGCGCGTATGCATATTGGCGTGCTTCTTCTACGGCGCCCATAAACAGTTCATGTGCCGGATCGGCCAGTGCGACCATTTGATCACCGGCGCGGCGGCGTTCTTCCAGTTCTTGGGCCATTGCAATCTGGCTGCTGTTCAACCAGTCCATAATCATTGATAATGATGCCTCGCGTCCGATCCATGCGTCTGGGATGTTTTTCCATGTGCCGATATGGACATAGTTCATCGCGTTCAGTTCCCCACGCTGCAGCAGTGCCAGCGCCGTATACGCGTTCGGATCATTTATCATCGACAGGTAATAGTCGCCCAGCACGGCGGCATCTTCGTCATCAAACGTGCCCGATGTTATGCGGGCATAGAAATAATCATCGGCCTTGGCACGTTCTATTTTTGATACCATAAACTGGACCAAACCAGACAGCGCCGCACGCCCCGAAATTGTCCAGTGTGGATCGGCGGACGATGCCTCCTTGTCAGAAATCAGAACATTGCACATAGAATCAATGTACAAATCACGTTGTTCTTGGTTAAATGGCACGTGTTCCGGCGACAGCGGGTTCCACGATGGATAATATATACCGCGCGCGGGGTCATCCTGGCCCGCCCAGTTCATAATGAACACTGGCCCAATTGTTGACCGATATGCCGATGAAGTTTGGTACAATTCCGGCTTTGGGTCATTAATAATCATCGATACATTATTACATTCAAAGATTGTTGGCAATACAACGCCCTGGGATTTACCGGTCCCCGGGGGCGCAACGCACAGCGCCGACAAACATTCATTCATCATCAGCGGCTTTTTCTTGAAATATCCCAACACCATCATGAATCCCTTCAGCAGTCCCATTTTTTCAATATCTTCCTTGGTGGCTTTGTTTGATGATTTGTCGTCAAACTTGTCACTGCCATACGGGTTAAATTCTTTGACCAGGGTGCTGTCTGCCATAAAGAAATACGCGATAATCGGCAACAGCGGCGTTATACATGCCAAATCCGTTCGTAACAGCGACCGCATGAACCATGCCGGTATCTCTGCGATAACGGACATGCCGCCACTGGTTAACATGTTGTAAAAATATATCGATGTCCACTGTGCGGTGGCCGGCGACCATCCGTATCGCCAAATATGTTCAATCCAGAACGACAGCGCAAACGCCAACGCACATACCAGCCATATCCCCACCGCCCACCGCAGCGACCAGAACACAGACGCCATGGGCCCGCGCATCGTTTCTTTATATGCGCTGGATTTAAAGATGTTCAGGCCTTTGCCCTTGCCACCGGCGGATAAAATCTTGAATTTTTCGACCATTATTGGTATATTATACCAGAAAAATATTGAATTTTAAATCGTGAAATAAAAAAGAATATGAAAAATATCCCGCGGATTTTTGTTGGCGACGACGTTACCACCGGCGCAGTTATTACGCCCAGCGCGGACACAGTGCACTATCTGACGCGTGTTATGCGCCGCCGCGATTGCATCGTGTTTGGTGGCGGTCGCGAATATGCGGCACAATTATCAGATGATGGAAAATCAATTATGGTTGGTGCGCAAACGGCGCACACAGACCCATCAAACGATATAACATTAATGTTTGCGCCGATTAAACGAACAGACGATTTAATGAATATGGCGACGCAAATGGGCGTTGCCGCGTTTCTGCCGGTGATTACTGAACGAACGAATGCCGAACATATAAATTGGTCGCGTATGAATAAAATTGTTATAGAGGCGGCCGAGCAATCAAATCGCAACAGTGTGCCAAAAATTTTACCACCAATAAAATTTTCGGAATTGGATTTGTCGGGCATTGCCTTTGCAGACGAACGTGCGGCGTATGGCGCCGAATTGCCACATACGCTGCGCGGGGTAAATAAAATCCTGGTTGGACCCGCCGGGGGATTTTCAGATGCGGAATTTGCGGCCTTGGATGCGGCGGGCGCGGTCGGAATCAGTTTGGGAAAAACAATACTGCGCGCGGAATTGGCGGCGGCAATCGCAATCAGCCGGATAACAGAATGAAAACACGCATTGCAAAGTTTATCGCAGATTCTGGCGTTGCATCACGACGCGTTGCCGAAGATATGATTGCATCAGGTCGGATCACAGTAAATGGTGTGGTGATTGATACGCCTGTGACGTTTGTTGACGATGATGATAAAATCGCTGTGGATGGCGTGCGCGTGCATGCACGCGACGAAACAGAACTGTACGCATTTCATAAACCGATAGACACAATGACGACCACACATGACCCGGCGGGACGCAAGACAATTTATGATTGTATGTCCCCAGAATATAAAAAGCTAAAATATATTGGACGTCTGGATTACAAGACAACTGGGTTACTGTTGTTGACGAATGATGGTGCGCTGGCGCGGAAATTGACATTGCCGTCATCACATATTGCGCGTGTGTACGTTGCGACTGTGGAACGGGTTGATGCTGCGGGACTGGCACGCGCCCAGCGCGGAATAACGGTTGATGGTGTAACATATCGACCGATGAAAATAGACATTTTGTCCGACAAAGAATTGCGCGTCTGCGTGGACGAAGGCAAAAAGAACGAGGTTCGAATTGTTCTGCGTGCGTGCGGGTGTCCGGTTCGAAAATTGCATCGCATATCGTTTGGGCCGATTGAACTAGGAAATCTGTCGGTGGGAAAAATTAGAAAAATAAATCAGAAAACAATTGACGCGCTGGTAAAAACTCTCTAGAATCCAATTAACCAGGAAGGGAGAGTTTGCATGAAAAAAAACACCACCAAAAAAAGTTCTAGTACGCGCAAAACTGGGGCCAGTGCGGCATCCAGAACAGTCGAAAAAAAACAGGCATGTTTTAATCCATGGTCAATGTCGATTTATGTTTATTGGTTTATAATACTGTTTTTTATTGCGGCGACGTTTTATATCTTGGGGCGCAGCCACAGGGTTGATACAGCCGGTTTAAATACGGCGGGCAATGTTGAAATTACCGAAGAAGCATTGTTGCAACCATCTGATTATTATGAAACGGGCAAGGCGAAACTGGTATCTGGGGATACGCCTGGGGCGATTGCTGATTTAACGACGGCGATTGATTCTGGGAATGCGGATGTGAATATGTACATCCTGCGTGGCGAAGCGTATATGCAAATGGCAAACTATCGTGATGCGTTGGCGGACTTTAACACCGCCATTGACCAGGATCCTGTTAATGCGGTGGCGTATTATGATCGCGCGTTGTTAAGCATGCGTCTAGAAGATTATAACACCGCGTTATCTGATATAAACAATGCGCTGGCGGCCCAGACATCGAATCCGAACCAGATTTTGCAGATGCGTGATTTATATGCCAAACGTGGCCAGTTAAATCTGTGGCTAAAGAATTGGGAGGGGGCAATCGCAGACTATACCAATTCTTTGGCGCGTCCGGATGGCGTGGTCAGTCCGTCTGTCTATGCCGAACGGGCCGAAGCATATACGGCAATTGGCAACTATGCTGATGCGATTAACGATTATGCGTCTGCGATTCGCGTGATATCGGAACAAATTCAGGGCGCAACAACCGCCGAAGATCGCGAAAGCCAATCCAGTGCCGCAATGGGGTATTTTGAAAAATCAGCGGCGTTGAACGTTGCGTTGGGCAATACCGATGCGGCACGCGCAGATTTAGAATCGGCATATACGATTGCGGCGGCGTTGCTGGATAATACCAGTATGGAACGGATTCAGGGTGTGCTGAACAATCTGACAGCGCAACAGTAATTCCCGCCCAGATATAAAAAAAATCCCGCGGTTGCGGGATTTTTTTTATACTGCTTTTTCCATTGGATTGTGTTCATCCATGATTGCGGTGAATGTGGCCTCGGACACTTTTTTACCGCTGACCATTGCGATGCCGTGGAATTTATACAGGCGCATTTTTGACATAACCAGTTCTACGTGCAATTCCAGAACGTCGCCAGGCTTTACAAAGTGCGAGAATTTAATTTTTTCCATGGTTGTAAAGTACCCCAGTGTCTTGCCATCGTTTACCCCCATCCGTGCCAGTGCAATAAAACATGCGGTTTGGGCCAGTGCCTCGATAGTCAAAACGCCCGGCATAATGGGGTTGCCCGGAAAGTGCCCCGAACACCAGAATTCATCATCGCGAACGTATTTGATGCCGACGCCGCTGCTCTCGTTATATTCGCGGATTTCATCAACCAGTCGCATCGCCCCCCGATGCGGTATAACTTTTTCAATACCTGCTGCATCTACCATTTTTCTTCTCCTGTATCTTTATGAATTTTTTACGTTTTTGCGCAACCATGCATAGTGGCGCATAAATTCTGTTCCTGGGCCGGCGGGATATCCCATAATACGTCCGCCATCTGGGACATTGCGGAACACGCCACTGTGTGCGCCCACCTCTGCATCGTTGCCAATGTGCACGCCATTTGCGATGCCAACCTGGCCGGCCAGCAGTGCGCGGTCACCAACAACAACGCCGCCCGCCAATCCAACACCAGACGCCAAAAAGCATTCGCACCCAACAACAACACCGTGTGCAATCTGGCACAAGTTATCAATCTTGGTCCCGTCGCCGATTTTTGTATCTGTCATCGCGCCGCGATCGATACAGGTATTTGCACCAACTGATACGCGGTCACCAATCACAACGCGCCCGACATGCGGGATAAATACGTTGTGTCCATCCTGGCGGGTATATCCGAATCCATCCTTGCCAATAACGGCGCCGGCATTTATAACACAGTCTGCACCGATTGTTGCGTTTTCAATGTGTGCACCCGTTTGAACAATTGTGCCACGACCGATTGTTACGTTTTTACCAATGTATGCGTTTGGATAAATCTTGACACCTGGTTCAATTACCGCACCCCGTTCGATTGTTGCGAATTGTCCCACATAGTTAGTACGCCGATTGCGAAAAAACACCCCGCGTTCAATCACTGCATATCGACTGATGCCGCGACGTGGTGGTTCACGATATATCTCGCCCAGGATTTTTACGATATTGCCACGCGGGCTGTCGGTTATCAGCAGTGTTGTCCCACGCGGCGCGTCGTCCACGTGTTCTGGCTGTAATAAAATAACCGTTGCGCGTGTATTTTTCAGTACATCAATTGGCAATATTTTAAACGCCGCGCTGTTTTGTTCTGTGGAATAGAATGCCAACTGGCCCGGGCGGGCATCAGCAATTGGTGCGACGCCACGGACAGGGGCATTGGGATTCCCACGTAATTCCAGGCCGAACTTTTCGGCCAACTGTCCGGCAGTTGTCTGTACAGCCGCCGGCCCGATAATAGATTTAATTTTGTCTAGCATGCCCGGATTATACCCGATTTTTTTTAAAATAAAAGCAGAAAAACACCGCCCCAGCGGGCGGTGCGATACGTTTGATATCCAGAAACTAGAAACCCTGGGGTTTTTGCATTTTAACGCTGGAAATCTTTTTGTTCAGTGCATTGATTACTTCATCTGTGATATCCAGATTTTCGGCATTTGCACCAACGCGTGCAAAGCGCCCATCAATCACCAACGACAGATTCTTTTTCGCGATAACCCCTTCGATAACAGGGTCCAGATGCTGGGTCTGGATATCGTTCAAAGCCTGTTGGAATGCCACTTCGATGCTTTGTGCGCGTTCGGTCAGATCGCGTTGCAGTTCATTGACGCGGTTTTGATAATCGACAACACGGCGCTGCAGTGCATCACGCGACAGCACATCCTGGGATTCTTCGATTTCTTTCTTTTCTGCTTCTAATTCTTTCTGTCTTTCTTCCAGTTCTTTACGCAATGTATCTTCGTATTTTTGGCGCTGTTTGGTTAAATCGACCAGTGCATCTGCCTGGGTTTGGATTGCGTCCATACGGATAACCGCCACGCGCAGTTGGTCGCCTGTTGTTGCATCTGGGGTGACGACGGTTAATGCCTCCTCTACCGTTGCGCCAGATGTTGCACCGCCGCGCAATGCACTGATGCCCCATATACCCAACGCCGCCACCGCAACAACGATTACCGCGATAACGCCAGTCTTAACATACTTTTTTACAGCCGGATTAGCCTGTGTTTTATTTGCCATAATTTCCATCCTTTCTTAGTGTTATGCAGCCAGTATAACAACAAAAATTTTAAAAAGAAAGCGAAACTTCATCTGATAAAAATCATCGTGCCGGCACGATACGAATTTCAACGCGTCGGTTGGTCAGACGCCCGATGTCGTCCTGGGCGGCGATGGGACGTGTTGCCCCCCGGCCAACGATAAACATGCGCGTTGTGTTGATATCATGCTGGGATAAAAAGACCCCAACGCGTTGCGCCATATCCAGCGACAGTGCATCTGCCGCCTGTTGATTGCGCGTTGCATCGGTGTATCCGGCAATTTCCAGAAACGTTGCGTCGTACTTTTTTAATATTTTTGCGATGGTATTCAGTGTGTCTGCGCCATCTGGGGAAATGTCCGCCACATCCAGTTCCATAATTGCATCACGCACCAGAATCACGACAACATCTGTGCCGGCACGCTGGACCGATATCCCAGGCTTGCGCAATGCATCATACATTTCGTATTCCAGATTTGCCATGTAATTAACACTGACCAGGTTGTCATTCGCTGCCTTGTCCCCGTAATCCAGCGCCACCGGTGCGTCCACAGAACTGATTAATTTCCCGCCCGCCCCCAAGAACACGGGCCGCTTTGCCACGCGGGCCATTTCGGTCATATCCGTAAAACTGGCGCCGCGCAAATATGTTGACCATGTGTCACGCGCAGGACTGTGGTACTGGACACATCCTGCCAGTAATAATGATATAACAACCAGTATTTTTCCTGTTCGCATTTTATCCATTATTTAACGATAAACGATACCTGGTTAGTGTTTGTTGAAAAACAGTTTGTGTCAGTCCCTGATACACTGACCCCGTTAATTTGTACGTCTGTGGCCCATTCTGGGACGGTCGTTGCGAAATACTGGCAATCGCCATGTTCCAACTGGACCAGATTAATTGAAAATCCGGCGCCCGAATCAATCGCAGTAACAGACCATTCGTCACCCCCAATTGGCGGATATACGTTTTTCAGTGCCCCCGCAGATACCAGATAATCCACAGACACCCCAGTATAATCACCACGTAATTCCATCAACAGTTTTGTATCGCGTGCGATATTCTGTATCTCGGTCGATGCGATTTTACGCGTCTGGTTTGTGTGGATTACGTTGTACATTGCCACAGCTGCCGCCGTCATAACCCCAGCAATCGCCAACACGCCAATAATTTCAATCATTGATGCACCACGTTCTTGTTTCATATCTGTCCCTTGTGTTTTTGTTTTATTTGATTCCGACGATTTCCGCATTTTCAAACAAACTCATCGCATCTGCAACCAACGGGTCCGCCGCCAGTTCTTCTTGTTTTTGTTCTGTGATGGTGTGCGCGTGTGGGGATTCGGTTATGCGTTCCAACGTCCACGCGTGTCCCGTTTTATCATTCAGCCATGTTGCCAAACGTGGGGCAAAATCCGCATCGCCACGACGATCAAAGTATTTAATGTGGCCGTCTGATATCTCGGACACTTCTATATTACTGGTGTAATACGAATACAACAGAATTTCTTTGGATTCTTGCAGTGCGCGTGCCAAAGAATCTGTGCTGTCGATTACGTGCGCCGTGGCGGCCGGGGCCGATGTTGATGCGGCGGGTGCGCTGTCTGTGCGGGTGCCACCATTTGATTGCTGGCGCAAGATTTCTGGGACAGACGGCATATCGGCGATGTGCATCAGGCGCACAACCAGCATATCAAAACACTGCTTTTGATTTCCGGCCGCCTGGATTTCTGGGACGGCGGCGACCATCACCTGCCATATGCGGGACAGGGTATTCAGTGACACGCGTTCGTTTATCTGGCGAATTTGTTCGCGTTGATCGGCGGTGTACGGCGCGTTTGTTACGTCGCCCGCGTGCAGTGCCGGATGCATCCGTGTGGCCCAATGCGTCCATTCCATCATATCTGTTAACAGCATCGACAGGTCTGCGCCGTTATTATAGATTTCATCAACGCGCGCCAGTGCCGCCGCCGTATCGCCAGATAACAATGTTTCCATCAGCGCGACAACAACCCCGCGATCTGCACGTTTCAGCATATCCAGCACGGCCGCTTCGTCTACATGGCCGGCGGTTTGTGCGATTGCCTGGTCCAGCAGTGACAACCCGTCACGCACAGAACCATCGGCGGCGCGGGCCAATAACTCATTTGCGCCATCCGTTAATTCAATTTTTTCTTGGTCTGCAATCCATGCAAAGTGATGTTTCAGTGTTTCAACAGGTACACGGACCAAATCGAAACGTTGGCACCGGGACAGAATTGTAACCGGCACCTTTCTGATTTCTGTTGTTGCCAAGATAAAGATGACGTGTGCGGGCGGTTCTTCCAGTGTTTTTAACAATGCGTTAAACGCACTGGTCGACAGCATATGAACTTCGTCAATAATATAAACCTTGTACCGGCCATTTGTTGGGCGGTATTGTGCCGCATCCAGTATGTCGCGCATGTTATCAACGCCTGTGTGTGATGCGGCGTCGATTTCCAGTACATCAATATGCTGGCCGGCGGCAATTGCGCGACAGTTTTCACACACACCGCACGGCGTGGCGGTTGGCCCATCAGATGCCAGGCAGTTTAATGCCTTGGCCAATATACGGGCCGTACTGGTTTTCCCGGTGCCACGAATTCCGGTAAATATGTATGCGTGCGCAATACGGCCGGTGTTAATCGCGGTTGTTAATGTTTTGACCAAGACGTCTTGGCCAATCAGTGATTTAAAATCTTGACTGCGATATTTACGGGCCAGAACTGTATAATTATTATCCATGCGAAAACTTCCTTTGGGGCCAGCATAGCAAAACGCACGAATAATTCAACAATTAAAGTATAAAAATTACTTTATATTTGTTATGAAATCTGGGAATGCGGCATCGTCATCGTCTGGTGCAGATTCTGATTCTGGTGCATCGTCGACCACCGGTGTTTTATCCCCCGGGGCGCGTGTAGAATCGATTTTTCCCTGTTCTGCATTGACGATGCGACCATAATGTTCGGCCGCCTGCATCAGGCGTTCGCGTTCAATTTCATCCGACGTTTGCCGTGCCTGGTCCATATACTGTTTTCTTTTTTGCCGCCATTTATGACAACGTTGAATCATCATACCGACGGACGACTGGTTTTTTTTACTTGGCATAATTTTTATTTCTTTATTATCAGGAAATTTATCCACCCAGGTGTTGGTTTACCACCCATGCTTAACAGTCCGCATAATAAATCATCTCAAAACCAATTGCAATATTTTTTTTCAGTTGCTAGACTGCAAAATATATACAGGGGGGGACCAGGGATAATATGCGTCAACACAGCGGAAATTTTTTACTGCAGGCATTGCTGGCGCTGACGCTGATATTTTCTTTTATTCCGTTTTTTGCCGAACGCTTGGCGGCGCGTGACATGGATGCCCAAATGTACGCATCGTCGCAAAAGGTTGATGTCGCCCAGACTGCTGCGCGAATTTTCATTCGCGAACGCGCAAACGATTTGCCATATAATACAACGGTTGTTTCTGGGGACGCGTTTTCAGATTTGTTGGAACCATATGGGCTGCCGCTGGGGTTTATGCCGCGTACCGCCATGGGCCAGAACATATCACTGGTCATAGAAAAAACAGCCACCGCCGTCAGTGGATATCTGGAATTGTCTGGGGGGAATATGTCCGGGGTCCAGTTGGCAGAATTGGCGCGGCGCATCGGATTTTATGCATCTGTATCGGGGGACCGTATTTTGGTTGGCATACCACTGGACGTTGCGTATTCTGATGTTGTGCGCCGCAATGAAACGGACCTGGATAACAGTGCTTTTTTAACAGACTTGGATATGGGCGGATTCAGATTTAATAACGGGGGCCAGGTTTTTGCACGCCGTGGAACCTTTGATTCTGGCCAGTTTAATACGCTGTCTATATTCGGCACCGAAGATGGGCGCAAGGTACGTAATTCAATTGATGTTATGATTACATCGCGTGCTGTGTTTCAAAGTGCGCTGGGGGAATCTGCATTGTCGTTGACGCGCGGTACGTTGTATGTTGGGTCAATTAACGCGCGAACGGTGTCGCAATTTGGGGACACTGGGTCTTTTACGTCGAACAGTGCATCTGTATATGACTTTGCGATGACGGCGGGGCGCACCAGTTTTTCTGGGCCACTGGAATGGAATGTCGGCGGTGATTTGTTGACCGAGAATATAAATTTCAGTGTGGAACGTTTGGAAATAGATTCCTATATCGATGCGTCACGTGGCCAAGATGTATATATTGACCCGGATGAATTGTCGTACAGCACACGCAGTGGTATCGAAACAGATTCTATTGTTGCATCAAACATAACGATGCGCGACCAAACATCTGATGCGTTAAACAGTGGTGAAACTGGTGCGGTCATATTGGATATTCGTCCGGCTGGGACATCTGTGTTGCCGGATTTATTGCTGGATACGATTGACAATGCTGCGTTTGATATTTTGTCTGACCCCAGTGACAGTGCCGCCAAGACAATTGATTGTCGCACAATAATAACAGACCTGGGTGGGCGTTATAACCAGCGGTCTTTATCGCAATACATTATCTGCCAATATGTTTTTTGGCAGCGTTTGGAAAAAAGAATAGATGTAAAACAATGCTTGTTGGATGGGCGCAGTGGTTGTATGTAAAACGAAAATCTTTATCGATGAAATGCGCGGGGCCAGTTTGACCGAAGTTTTACTGGCGATGGCGATT
The DNA here is from genome assembly GCA_944390185.1 of uncultured Alphaproteobacteria bacterium. Classification (GTDB taxonomy): domain Bacteria; phylum Pseudomonadota; class Alphaproteobacteria; order Rs-D84; family Rs-D84; genus Enterousia. Next base: position 46,304 of record CALXPA010000001.1, read on the forward strand.
GTGGCCATGGCGGCGCCGTTCTTGTACAGTCAGATTGTTAACAACAATGATACATTGCGTGATATTGCGGCGGCGGATGACATAATTGCCGTGCGTGATCCTGTGTTAAATTTTATTCGCCTGAACCAGTCCCAGTGGCCAGATGTTGCGCAAATCAGATTATCTGATGAAGAGCTGGATGGAATATCTGATGTGCCGACATTTGGATTTATTGACAAGTACACTGTGCGCGGTGCAACGGTGACAGATGTGTATCTGGCGTTTGATATGGATGCCACTGACCTGCGTGTCAATCAAATTGCGCGACACATTGGTTCAGACGCCGCGGTGGTGGGCAGTGACGGCGTCGCATATGGTGGCACATGGGCGGTTGCAGCACCTGAATTTAAGCCGGGCGACCTGATATATCGTATCAGTCGGGATTTAACAGGCGAAGATAAAACAAAATATTTACATCGCACTGAAACAGGTGAAGAAAACCTGAACACAATGTTACGCGATTTGAATATGAATAACAATCGTGTATACGATGTTGGTGGCATCGTTGGAAAATCTGCGGAAATCAGAAATGCCACTGCCCAGTTTGTTGAAATGCCGAACCTGGGGGCGGACACGGTTTATTTTTCATCTGGGGCAAATTTAGACGGGGACCAGGCGGCATTTGGTACCATTCGCGTATCTGGGGATATATCTGGGTTTCGAAATATTTATGCAAATACTATGAACGGCCATGCATATACGACCAATGGCCAGATTATCACAGATCGCGCCACGGTTTTAAATTCAGTAAATGTTGCGAATAATCTGGTGTTGAAAACAGACACTGCGCGCACAATCAGTGCGTTTACCGGCGTCACAGCGCACACGGCATTTACGTCATACTTGAATACCGAAGAGATAATTTTTTACGACAACTTTGGATTGACGGTATCGGGCGAATTGCTGATGTCGACGACGTCGCCGATAAAGATTGGATCGTGGACGTTTCCGTCACTAACGCCACCGCGATTTGCGTGGCTGCACCTGGCGCGGGCCACGGTTCCGGCGGCCCCTGATGCGGCAGAATTCAGTGTATTAATGTCCGATGGATGGCAAGATGCACAACCTGTGGGGGTATTGCAATGATACGGATGCCCAGATTTTTCCGCGGTCAACCAAACGCCCAGCGTGGCAGCATGTTGGTTGAATTGCTGATGAGTGTTGCGCTGGCGGCGATTATTATGCCGTTTATATTCCGTTATCAGCAAAGCGCAATTCAACGCGCTGAAAATATCGCGGTTGCCGATAATATGTCAGAAATACGCAGTGCGCTGGAACGATACATTATGGATAATCGTGAACAGTTGATGAACACTGTTGGGCGAAATATTGTTCGTGTTAATATTGCAGATTTGGTGGACTATGGTGTGTCAATTGACTTGGCAGCGCATGCCAACGAATACCAATTGCGCGTACTAAAATCCAGTGATCGTGATGGGCGCGCCACGTTACAGGGCGTTGTGGTATTTTCGTCGGATGAAATCAGTCCCCTGCGCACGCGTGAGATTGTGTCGCTGGGCGGTGGCGATATGGGATTTATTGATGGTAATCGTGCGTACGGGACGTTTGGGGCGTGGCGTGCGAATACGGTGGATATGGGGGTGGACGTTTCCGGGGGCATTGTTGAAATGACAGACATTAACCAGGACACGTCGTTATACCTGTGGCGTGTACCGTCTGACACGGCATCGGATGCGATGATGTTGTCTGGATTAAATCTGGGGGGGCACGACATAACGAACGCGTCGTTTTTCAATGCATCATCGGTCCAGTTTGACGAGACACTGACCCTGGGGGTTGGTGTTGCATCAAATGTGATATTCCAAAACAGGACAACCCTGGACAATTTGTTCGAGGCCACAAATGCCACCGTTGCAGGTACATTGTCGTCTGATTCCCGCACGATGGAGGTTGCTGGGGATTTCACCCTGGGTGGTACGGGCAAGTTCACCAATTTCACGACTGGGGATTTATGGGCGACGAACATGACGTTGGGGGGATTGTCTGTATCATCTGATCTGGACGGCCCAGTTATATTACAGGTAAATCGTTCGATTGATATGACGGGTGGTCGAATAACTGCGCTGTATGTGACAGTTGGGTTCGCAGGATCGATTACACCGCGCCTGGTCGTCAGGGACAGAATCGAAGATTCGATAAACCCTGATTATTACTGGGACGCATCAGAACGCGTTGCGAATCTGATGGATGTTTCGTTACAAGAACTGAACGCCATGGCGATGGATATCGCGTATTCAGAAAATGCGTCCAACACAGAATCAGGGCGCATCTTTGGCGCGGTGGTCGCGAACAAGAACGCCACGGCATCAGACTATATGAACGCAATCAGTGAAATACAAAATGCGGTCCGTGCAAAATATCGCCGGTTGAATTTAGAATAAAGTGTGCTATGAATCGTCGTATGAAAACAGTTTGTAATTTTTGTAAAACAGAATATTCGATTGATAACGTACCGAATATGCCGGTTCGGTGTGCGGTATGTGGCAACACGTGGGTTGTTCCGCGTCCTGCGCGGCGCAGTCCATGGTTGGTATTCATTGCGGCGCTGTGTGCGTTGATGGCGGCGGTCGTCTTTGCGGTTGCGGTCATTGCCCAGAACCAGATTACCCAGATTCGCGAAAATCCACTGATTGCCCAGATTGATGAAATCACAACGGTCACAGGCGATGACGACGTGACGCGTTTTGTTGTTAATGGTCGTGTTATCAATCGGTCAGACCAGATTTACGGTGTCCCCGGTGTCAAGATTATATCGTACGGCGACGATGGCGCCGTCATTGATGCCCAGCGGTTTATGCCACCGGCAACATTGCTGGACGCGGGGTCATCGGCAGAATTTTCGCATATTTTGTCTGTGCCGATGGCGGGCATAGAAAAAATTGCGGTTGAACTGGACCAGAATGGGGATAACAAATGATAAAGACATTATTTTCTGTATTTGCAATATTGCTGGCGATGCCGGCGCTGGGCGCTGATGCGCCGTCCGGCGGCAGTGGTGGCAGTGGCAGCGGTGGCGGTAACCAACCGGCCCCGTCCCCACGCATCAGCATTTTTTCCACCAGCACGGATTGGCAGGGTTTAACCGGTCTGTCTTACTCAGAATACCGCGGTGAATTTATACCGTCGTCTGGGATTGTTGGGCGTGGGTTGGTGTTGTACTATCTGGATGGTTTTCCGTGTTATGGTCTGGGCGAAGGGGTACGTGTATGGATTGGTCCGAACAATCGCCATGATGGTGAATTGCGTCTGGCGTGCCTGTATGCCCCGACCCAGATTCATTTTGCATGGCGTAACGCGACCCGCGACGCGACCCAGGCTGAAAGTACGGGTATATTAACATGCCCGGTTGAATCAGATGGCCGCGAATTAACAATTAACCTGGCCGATTGTGACAAGGGGCCCGATTGGGACGAATACAGATAATGACAGACACCCAGACGCATGAATTTATTGTATCTGATACAGACGCGGGCGTGCGGCTGGATCGCTTTTTATCGGTCCAGTTGCCAGATTTTTCGCGCAGTGAAATCCAGCGCAGTCCGATTACTGTTAACGGCAACCCGGCCAAGTTATCGTATCGCACGCGTGCGGGCGATGTTGTATCTGTGACAATTGTGCCCCGCGCGACCAGTGTTGCTGCCGATAATATATCGTCTGACTTTGAACTGGATATTTTATACGAAGACGATGACATCATTGTTATAAACAAGCCGCGCGGGGTCGTCATGTACCCATCGGCGGGGAATCCCACCGGCACCCTGGTCCAGAATATATTGGCGCATACCCATCTGTCGGCATTGGGTGGTGAAACGCGACCGGGGGTTGTGCATCGCCTGGACAAGGATACCAGTGGGGTTATGGTTTTTGCGAAATCGGATGCGGCGTTTCGTGGTTTGGTTCGTACATTTTCGTCGCACGATTTGACGCGCAAGTATGTTGCGTTTGTGTGGGGGGTACCAAATTGGGACGGTGCCGATATTACGGGAAATATTGCGCGTTCGTCGCGTAATCGCCAGAAAATGACAATGGTAAAATCAGGCGGTCGTCCGGCGCACACGGTTGTGAATGTTGCGGACGTGTGGCCACGTGCCGGCGTGTCGATGTTTCGGTGTACGCTGATGACGGGGCGCACGCACCAGATACGCGTGCATCTGTCGTCGCATGGGTTCCCGGTGCTGTGTGATCCGTTGTACGGGCGTACTGCGTCCCGCCTGGGCAGTGTACGTAACAGTGATTTGTTGGATTTTATCCGCGCTCATAATGGCCAGATGCTGCATGCCCAGATATTAGAATTCACCCATCCGACCAGCGGCCAGAAAATGCACTTCAAGGCGCATTTACCATCCGACATGATGGAATTAAAAACGATACTGGACGAAATCGGATAGCATATCCGATTTTTTTATAAAAACAGTGGATAAAATTGTATATTTTTCTTTATCAGTCTTGGATTTTATGTTATACTAAAAGCAATTAATATGGAGTGAGTCTAATGAATTTGCTGAAAAAAACGGTTGGATTTATGGCGGTATTCTGCGTAATACCGGCGGCGATTGCGTTGACGGCACGCCCCAGTGTGGTCACCACGGTATCGACACGTTTGCCATCGATGGCGGCATATTTGAACGCGGTGACGAACGGCACGGCGGCAACAACGGGCACGACGACGGCAAATTTATTGGACAATGCGGAATGCATCGACGCATACACCGATTGCCTAAGCCAGTCTGACGTTTGCGGTTCTGATTTCGAAGAATGCACGACCAGTGTTCTGTTTCATGCCCAAATGCCAAAGTGCCTTAGTGTACTGGGCCAGTGCAGTGCATCTGGGGTAAACGCGCTGTTCGGGACATCGTCCACAACCGCCCTGTCAACAGTCAAGAGCACTAATGAATATGACGAGGTTACAGAATACACATACCCCACGGCGGGCAGTGTGCTGGGGCAAATGATTGATGGTGCGCGCATTGCAAATATGTATGATACATCAAATTGTGTTCGTCGTTATACAACGTGCTTGCAGGCATCTAATGTATGTGGTGCGGATTTTGAATTGTGCACAACAGATCGTGAATTTAAAAAACAGCGGGTGTATTGCGATTCCGTATTGGCGCGTTGCCAGTCAGATGGAAAAATAGAATTATTCGGTTCTACGAATATTAATGCTTCCCCAATAGGGGGGCGCATTGGTGAAATGATTGCCGATGGTGAGGCACTGGCGGCGGTGAACGCGGTGTCAACATGTTACCGTGTGGCGGACCAGTGTATATTGAACGCATGTGCGCAAAATCCGTACAAGTGCATCGCCGGTTCGTCCAGAACAGTCGCCATGTTGGCAGATGCAATCAAAAGTGCCGATCCTGTACTTAGTGATGAACAATTGCGCAACACATACGATACATTAACCAACTCTGAAATCGAGGGGTATATCAAGACGGCATGTTTTGACACAATTGGCGCCAATCAATATTGCTTTATGACTGCTAATGGTGATGTGCCCAGTCAGGCGGATTTATCGGACCCCATAGAACAAGAATTGGTTTTCACAAATATATTTCAATCGCGCTGGAATGAATCTATGCGCAGCCAGCTGGACACCATAATGCAGGACTTTGACCAACAGGCAAAATCCGATTGTTCAGACACCATATCTGAATGCGTTATGCGTACGTGTGGTGGCGGTTCTGGTCCGGCATGTTACGCATTGGTATTCCGTGGCGATGGTGAAGACACGATTAATAAAGAAAGTGTGTATGGTGACTTAAAGTCAGGATGTGCGGCGATTGTGAATACAGATGCCAACTGTAAATATGCGGCCGCAAATACGGATTCTGTTGGCGGGTACGTGTACACATATAACAGCGAGGGGGCATTTGATAAACTGTTCCCCGAATATAATAGCAGTTCGTCCTCAGACGATCCTATTGGGGTTATTGCATGGTTAAACGCGTCCCTGTCGACCAGTTATAATACTGCCGCACTTAACCAGATGAAGGTGAATTGTGAAAACGCGGCAAAAAGTTGTATCAAGACCATGTGTGGTAACGAATACACCAATTGCTATCGTAACCGTACAGATATGGCTTCAACGCTGACCAATACAGGTAATTCGGCGTTTGATGACAGTATGAACAGGGTTGGCGGTGTTCTGGATTATACGATTGTTTTGGGGCTGTGCATGGATTCGGTTAAAAATGCATCTGCGTGTGAAGAATATTTGGATGTAGAGGCTGCGAAAAATATGGATGCAGCGGAAGCGGAAACCGCACAATGGGGCGCATCGTCCGCCAGGGTGCATAGCAATTGGTTGGATGCAGGGACTTATAACTCTGGAATGACCCAATTAACCGACGACGCTGGTAACTACGTCTGTCGGGCCGATGACGGCAGCCGGGGTCCGTGCAATCAAATGAATAATGAGACCCACCAGTATTATGATGAACCGGTGTATGTCAGTCTGGATGAGGCCGCGCGTGACACGGCGGCCAAGAGTGTGTTTACGAACCTGTTGTTCGACATCGAAAAGGAAGCCCAGGCGATATACAATGCCAAGCTGACCCAGGAACAGAATATGTGCATGGCGTCGAACAGTGGCGGCATTATGGGCGCGGGGGGTATGGAATCTACGTTCGTATGGGCAAAATTGAACAACAACCGTGTCCCAGACAACTATACCATGGATGGATTGAAATCCAGCCAGTTCAAGGCCAGTAACGAATTGTACGGTTCGTTCTGTGCGGTGCGTGTAACGTTGCAGTCTGATGATGCGACCGTTCAAAATGCCTTGCGTGGCAAAGAATGGGCGACCACATACTTCGCAACGGGTGATACGTTCGCCTGCGGCAGCTGGATACCCCAGGGTCAGTTGAACCAATTGGCCGATGCTGCCTTCGCTGACAAGACGGAAAATCAAAAAACCTTGCGCACATGGCTGGGCGTGTTGGGTGGTCTGGGTGGCGCCGTGGGTGGTGCGTACCTGGGGGCCGGGATTGCGGATGGTTCTGTGTTCGGTAAACTGACCGGGCTGCAAAAGCAAGACACAAAAACAACATTTAATGCAACGACAGTACAGAACACGATTACGAACTATTTGCAGGGTAGCATCGAGGCCTCAGAGAAGATCACTGATGACTATGATGATATCAATCAATTGGAAGAGTGGATATCCAATGTGGACGCCGGTTGGAAAATGGTCAAAGATCAGCTGAGAAACGTCGCCAATATCGACAAGCAGATTGTCAATCTTGCCGACGGTGCGGTCGATGACTGGACCAAGGCCGTCAAAGAACAGCAAAAATGGCTGGAAAACCAGGAAACGTGTGATGCGATGGAGGAAGGGAAAAGGGAGAGGAAAAAATCCTGTGACGAAGAACGGCCAGATGTTCAGACGTTGATCGATGCGGCGGCCGATGCGGAAACACAACTAGGTAAGTTGTATACTGCGGTTGACAATATCGATGGCGAGGTTAAGGAAAACCGGATCACCAGAACACAGGTGGGGTCGATAATCGGTGGGGTTGTTGGTGCCGGTGCAACGGCAACAATCGTCGCCCTGGCCGCACGCGATATCCAAGATGCCCAACTGGATGCCGAACAACAGGCCTGGTTGGACGAAATGGGCAGCCGTCTGAAATGTTACGTCGGCACGACCGAGGCCGGCCAATACGGCGACATTATCAGCATCACGCTGGAACAATAGTTACAATTGTATGTCGTTTTACCCCCATGGTCCTGGCACTGTGGGGGTGTTTTTTTGCCGGCCTGGATCGGACGCACCGCGCCGCCACGCAATACGATTTTTTTGCGTTGTTTTTGACTTTCCTGGGGTATGAAATTGTGATATAATTAACACAATCGGGAATGAAAAAATTACCGCTGTATTTTTATTTATTCGCAGTATTTGCGCCATTTGCGTGCGCATGGGGTGCGACTGCATCACGCGCAATCCCCAGTTCTGTGTCGTCATCTGATACCACGGGCGTGTCGTCCCGGGGCGCCACGTCGACCCCTGGGCGCGCGGTCGCCAGTCGTACAACCACGACCACCGCGGCCAGAAATATTGCATCTGCGACGACTGGTGCGGCCACGACATCATCATCTGGGGGTGCGGTTACGGCGCGTACGGCGGGTGCGACTGCGACTGGGGCATCGCGTACGGCGACAGATGCGGCCGGCACGGTTCGTGTTGGTTCGCGTGTTGTTGCGACGGATGCGGGTGCATCGTCATCGCGTGGAACATCGGCGGTTCGCACTGGGGGGACGGTATCGCGTTCGGCGGGTGCGGTTACGACATCGACGGCGCGTGACAGTCTGGATGCGGCGGTCAATACTGTTGGTCGCAATGCCCGGGTCCAGGCGGCCAGCATAAACAACAACCCAACAATACGTCGCGCGGGGTTAAGTCTGCGTCCATCCACGGCCGAGGTTGGCGGTCGCGCAACAATTGGCGGCACAGATATCCAGACTGGATCAAACATGTCCGACGAAATCAGTTCGGTATCGGCCCGGGCCAGCACTACATCCGGGACCCAGATTTCGACCGAAACGATTGCCGCCGCGCGCGAACGTCTGGAACTGACGGCAGAGTTAAATAATTCATGCCAACAGCAATATAATGATTGCATGGACCAATTTTGTGCGGTCGTAGACACTAATCAACAGCGTTGTTCATGTTCTGCGAACTTGTCGGACTATGCGGACGTAGAACGCGCGGTCACAGACGCAAACGCCCAATTGAACGAGGTTGCCCAACGTATCCGCTATGTCGGCCTTAGCGAGGAAGAAATAGACGCCATCATGTCCGCGACCGAGGCAGAAGAGGCACTGACCGGCCGTGTCGACACGACCGAAACGCGCAATCTGCTGACCGAGATAGAAGATTTAATACTGGACCCGACGACCAGTTCGTCATACACGTCCAGCAATTCGACATTTGGCCTGAATTTAGATTTGGATTTGGACTTTACATCAACGAACACAGATTTATTCAGTCTGGACTTTTTAAACCCAACCAGCAGCAGTTTGTCGAACCTGCGCGGGACCCAGCTGTATAATGCCGCGCGAAATCGGTGCAGCACAATATTGGACGAGTGCGAAGCCGCCGGTGCCAACATAGACCAAATAACCGCGAACTATGACCTGGCGATTGATCGCGACTGTATCGCGTACGAACAGGGATTAAGCAAGATGAACGACACACTGCGTTCAAATGTTCGCAGTGCGACGCTGATGCTGCAACAGGCGCGTCTGGCGGTGATGCAGAATCAGAACACATATGATGCCAAGGGATGTATTGCGGCGCTGGACGAATGTATGCGCGATGACATGGTGTGCGGCGACAATTATACCAAGTGTCTGGACCCGACCAAGCGCTATATCGACGAAAATGGCGACGTGGTCCTGGGTGAAAATATAACGCATATCATCCGTTTTATGGATGGATACAACAACGCGCGGATTAATCAAGACTTTCTGCGTGCGGCGTATACAATGCCGATGACGTATGAAAAATGTTCGGCGGTTACCGATCCTGATGATGCGTCGTCGGTTGGTAACAACGGCGCGTGTGTTGCTGGTTATCTGCTGAAAAAAATCGGAACCGGGCAAGAGGTAACGGACGAAGGCCTGTGCCGTGCAGTACTGGACAAGTGCCAAACATATACCTATGATGACAACGGTAACTATTTACCATACAACGATGTCGTTGTGAATTATATCCAGCGCGCGATGGTGAATATCCAGGCGGCCCAGCGCCAGATAGTATCAGACTATGCGTCGAATTGTGTGTTGGATATCGCGAATTGCTATAACCAACAGGTGACCCAGGTGAATTCCTGGTCGTCCAGCGCCAGCGTGAACAGCGTGTATAACGTGATGCGTGGTGCCTGTCGTAATGTAGCGTTAACATGTGCGTACGCGGTATTCCAAAATGACCCTGAACTATGCGGCAGCAACAACAACACTTGTCTAGAAAACATCTCTGCTATGTTCTATCAATCCTTACTCTGCCCAGACAACTCTGTCTATGACCCTAATGCCCCTGATAACGCTTCTACCGCCGCCGGTTACGTTAACGGTAAATGCAAATGTATCGATGGTTTTACCCCAGCTAATGGACAATGTCTCGAACAATGCCAAGAAGTCGGTCAAATCAGAAATGCCTCCGGGGTCTGCCAATGCGATACTGCTAATGGGTGGATCCTCTCAGGCGATGATTGTGTGTGTAATTCCGCTATGGCATGGCAGGCATCCGAAGATGGCCTCTCTTGTGTCAAAAATTGCAGCCTGTTTAATAGGAAGAAAGAGGCGTGCGAAAACGCAGGGTGTTTTTATTCTACTTTGGGTGGCATTTGTAGAGGAGAACTAGCTTCTGTCGAGGACCCCCTAAAGTGTTCGGCCACAGATAAAGACACATGCGAAGACCTGGTTGGTTGTAGTTGGAATGAAGAACAGGACAGATGTGAAGAGGGTCGAGTCGCGACAATTTGTTCGAAGTATGATAACGAAACCGCGTGCCTCGCCGCCGATTGCAGTTGGACGGGCGACGAGTGTAGAGTGAACGCGGCAGTTGGCGGAGGGGAGCAAGTGCTTAACTGCAGCATATACTCTCAACCCATGTGCGAAATGATGACTGGTTGCAGGTGGAATGGCACGACATGCGTAACGTCCAGCGTTATAGTACAATAAATACACCCGTCATCCTTGGTGGTTCCAGCGTTCTTCTCTCTTTGTCATCCCGGGGCGCAGGGTGCCCGGCGTTCTCTCTTATTTGTCATCCCGTGGCTTGACCACGGGATCCAGGTGAATAGAGTCCTGTGCGTCAGCACAGACATTATTATTTGTGTCGCTGCGCGACAGGTTAATTAACCTGGACCCCGGTGTCAAGCACCGGGGTGACAAGGATTTGCATTACCTTTCTTTTTCTTGAAAAAATACGAAATAAAAGAACTTAAGTGCATGTCATTCTAGAAATGGGGCGAAGTCTCTTTTTTGTGTCATCCCGTGGTACGATTCCCGGCGTTCTTCTTACTTGTCATCCCGCGACAGTGTTTTATATCGTCATCCCGGCGCAGGCCGGGATCCATTGCACCGCAGGTTTTACATCCGGTATTTGTCTTTGTCATCCCGTGGTACGATTCCCGGCGTTCTTCTTACTTGTCATCCCGGGGCTTGACCCCGGGATCCAGGTGAATTGGTGCCCTGTGCGCCAGCACAGACAATATTATTTGTGTCGCTGCGCGACAGGTTAACTAACCTGGGCCCCGGTGTCAAGCACCGGGGTGACAAGTTGGTTTATTGCTTTTCTTTTTCTTGAACAAAATGCAAAATAAAAGAACTTAAGTACTGGTCGTTCTTGGTGGTTCTGGTGTCTTCTCTTCTGTGTCACCCCGGTGTCCCGTCTGTCGTCATCCCGGCGCAGGCCGGGATCCATTGCACCGCAGGTTTTAGTATTTGTCTTTTTTGTCATCCCGCGGCGCGGGGCCCCCGCAAAAACGAATGTTTTTGTGGGGTGCTGGTTGACCACAGTGCTCAGCGTTCTTCTTACTTGT
>CALXPA010000002.1 GCA_944390185.1 uncultured Alphaproteobacteria bacterium
TGAAAAAATACGAAATAAAAAACTTAAGTACTTATCATCCTTGGTGGTTCCGGAGCTTTCTCTTCTGTGTCATCCCGTGGCGCGGGGCCCCGCAAAAACGAATGTTTTTGTGGGGTGCTGGTTGACCACAGTGCTCAGTGTTCTTCTTACTTGTCATCCCGGGGCTTGACCCCGGGATCCAGGTAAATAGAGTCCTGTGCGCCAGCACAGACAAAATTAATTTGTGTCGCTGCGCGACGACTCCTTATGACCTGGACCCCGGTGTCAAGCACCGGGGTGACAAAAAAAGAAATGCCAAGTCGCGGGGTGACAAAAGAAACGCACCCAAGTCGCGGGATGACAAAAAAGGGGCAGAATTATTATTGTATGGATTCCATAAATTGCTGGTGTGTGGCCAGCTCGTCAGGCTGGGGCGCAAATTCACGATGTGGAAAACCAGCACCAATCTTTGGATGTGCCAAAAACGCATCATGTTGCTTTGCAATAATTTCTGAAACATCGGGGGCCGGGGCGGTGTTTTCCAGTTCTTTATACACCTTGGCCAAGATTTCTGCGTCGATTAACGCGCCATGTGCATCCGCACGTGCCGTCAGCGATATCCCGTACCATTTGGCCAGCGCGTCCAGCGAATAACTCTTGGGGCCGAATACGCGATTACGTGCGATGACAATCGAATCATACTGTTGTGCACGTGGAATCTGGGGCAGCCCCAGCATCTGCAGTTCGTGATTTATAAACGGAAAGTCAAAGTCCAATCCATTGTGCGCCACAATCGGACTGTCACCGATAAAGGCCAAAAATCTGGGGGCAACAACCGCCATTTTTGGTTTGTCTTCCAGAAACGCATTAGATATTTTGTGCACCATGTACGAATCAGGTGGGATTATTTTCCCATCAGGATTAATATATTCATGGAACGTATTATCGGTTATCTGGCCATCAATCATTTCAACCGCGCCGATTTCAATGCACCGGTCGCCGCGCATGTATTCCAGACCTGTTGTTTCAATGTCAAAGCAAATAACGCGTCCCATAAAATCATTCCCCCATGTGAAAATAATTTTTTGATAACAAAACTTTCTGTATTATAATGCGGTGGTGAATTTAATGCTAGAAAATCTTAATCCAGAACAAAAAAAAGCAGTTGAAACGACCGATGGGCCGTTGTTGGTGCTGTCAGGGGCGGGCACGGGCAAGACGCGCGTGCTGACCACGCGTATTGCGTACATATTGGACTGTGGCTTGGCATTGCCGTGGCAGATTATGGCACTGACATTCACGAACAAGGCGGCCAATGAGATGAAATCGCGCCTGGCCACATTTTCAGATGGCACCACCTGGTACGCGGGGGACGTGTGGTGTGGTACATTTCATTCAATATGTCTGCGTATACTGCGTGCGAACTATGCGGTGGCGGGATTACGTCGGGACTTTCTGATATATGGCGAAGACGAACAAAAAACAATCTTGAAAAACGTTTTGGGGGATATGGGGCTGGACGTCAAGGATTTCAGTCCCGCTGATTGGGTTGAACGTATATCGGCAATCAAGGACAAAGGTCTGCACAGCCCAGAACATACGTCGCCCATGGCGTTAAAAATTCTGAACGCGTACAATGCCGAACTGGCGCGATTGGGGGCGGTTGATTTTGGTGATATTATATTGCATGTCTTGCGCATGTTTGACGCGTTCCCAGAAATTTTATCCCGGTACCAGCGCCAGTTTAAATATATCCTGGTTGACGAATTCCAGGATACCAACGCCGCCCAAATGCAGTTTCTGCAAATGCTGACCCGTGGGATTGACAGTCCGAATATTTGTTGTGTCGGTGATGATGACCAGTCGATATATTCGTGGCGTGGGGCGGAAATAAAAAATATCTTGAATTTTGAACAGGCGTTTCCAAATGCGAAAATCATTCGTTTAGAAACGAACTATCGCAGTACGCCGAACATACTGGGGGCGGCAAATTCATTGATACGGCACAATACCGGCCGTCTGGGCAAAGATTTACGTACCGTACCAAATGTGCCCATGGGGGAACCTGTCTATGTTTTGACGGTGCCGACCGATTTTGACGAGGCGCGTCTGGTCGCGGATACTGTTGCGCACAAGTTGCCTGATGAACCATATTCGAATTATGCGGTTTTGATTCGTGCGGGTTCGCTGTCGCGACTGTTCGAAGAAGAATTTACATCGCGCGGCGTCCCGTACAGACTGATTGGTGCAACCAAGTTCTATGACCGTGCGGAAATTCGTGATGCGATTGCGTATATGCGCGTGCTGGTATACCCGTTTGACGATATATCATTTATGCGTATTATTGGCAAGCCACGACGCGGATTTGGACCATCGGCGATTGCAAAATTACGCACAGCAGGCGAAAATTTAATGGATGGTCTGCGGCGCGCGCAACTGTCGGGGCGCCAACGTGTGGCCGCAGATGAATTTTTATCTGCGTTTGATTTTGATTGGGTGGCAATGCCACCAACGAACGCTGCGCAAACATTACTGGAAAACGTCGGGTATATGAAAATGTGGCGTGAATCCAAGGAAACAGATGCCGCCGACAGATTGGATAATTTACGCGAACTGATAACGAACGTTATTGCAAAATATGACACGTTGCCTGAATTCTTGGAACATGCGGCGTTGATGATGACGGACGACAATGATGCAGATGATGCGTCTGGTACAATTGACGCGGTCAGCATCATGACAATTCACGCGGCCAAGGGCCTGGAATTTGATACTGTATTTTTACCCGCCTGGGAAGAAGGAATTTTTCCTAATGACATGGCGGTGCAATCAGGCGGCCTGGAAGAAGAACGGCGTTTGGCGTACGTTGCGATTACGCGTGCGCGTCGGCGTGCAATAATAATAAATGCAATGTCACGCATGGTGTTTGGTGACCGCAAATATAATTCCCCCAGTCGTTTTATCACAGAAATGGACGGTCAGTTCTTGGAATTCCAGGGCGGCGCGCCACGCGCATATAATTATGGCGCGCGCATTCCAACATCGTATGACCGCCCGCGTGGCGCATCATATGCACCGTCGCGCAATAAACCGAAACGTGTGGAAAATAAATCACTGGTTGGGCGTTTGGTAAATCATGCCGAAATGGGCAGTGGCGTTGTTATCGAAGATGCGGGCGATATTTTGACAATTGCGTTCAAGAACCGCGGCATCAAAAAAGTTGCACGCCAGTTTGTTGAAATTGTGGATTGATGTTTGCGGGCGATATCAGTTTTTTTTGCGAATAATATCGACGACTTTTTCCCCGAACCTGTATGCGTCTTTGCCCAGTTTTTTAACATCGTCGCCAAATTTTTTACCGAAACTGGTATTGATTTTTCCGCCGATGTTTTCAGCAACACTGCCGGCACGATTTGCCAGATATGCGACCAAGCATCCCGCCAGCAGTGTCGACATAAAACCACTGTTTTCCAGGGTTGGTACCTGGGCCGCCAAATTCCCATCAACTGTCCCGGCCAGTAACGCGACACATACCGCAATAACGATTGCCAGTGACACAAAATAAATTGCTGCATTGATAAAACGCTGGATTTGATTAGACAGCGACTGTGCATGAAACAGTCCCAAAAATCCATTAAATATATCGCCGGCGATACCCTTGTACGATGTGCCTTTGACGGTTTCTGCAATCGCAGTAAACGGCAGCATCAACGCCGACAAGAATAAATCCATCATCACCCCCAGCGCCATTAACAAGAACTTAAATCCAATCCATATAAACAGTACAATAAACACCGCCCCAACCAGCGTGGTAAAAGCACTGGTTCCAATTCCTGCAATCATCCATGTCCATCCGGCCGCAATTGCTGTTGTAAAAAATCCAGACATACGCGTCGGCAGACACAGTATATCTGCGGTGGTGGCGGCATCAATTACCATATTTTCTGATGTGTTCGCCGCGACATAGTCACGTATTGCCGCGCATGTGTCTGGTAATTCCGCCCCGACAGCCCCTGATACGGCATTCAATATTAAATCCGCTAAATATGTTGCGATACTGATAATCGGTCCCATGACCCACATAAACACCTGGGTTGGACCAAAACGCAATACGATTGACCAGATTAAAATCACGCCGCCTTTTTTAACCAGGTTCACGGCGAAATCCATTGCGCTGGAACCTTGCTTCATCATATTATACGCTTCGAACATGGCCCAGAATATGTACGCAACAATCATAAATATAATTGCAAAGCGCACCAGTGACGAATCCAGAACCTGGGCCACTATGGAAAAACCGTTCATCATGGCCATGCCGATTTTTGCCTCTATGGGGACATAGTCTGGAACCAACTGGACAGATTGATATTCTGATTGGAACTGTGTCATGTCTTGGCGGATTTGGTTCTGGAACATTGCCAGATTTTCCGTTGTCATCCAATCGCCATGATCACCAACGTCCGCCATCGGCAAATTTGTTGCCCCCAGACATGCCCCAGGCACCACACACAATATCACCCCCAGTGCGACCATGATACCAGCAAAGATGTTTTTCAGTTTTTTCATCGACTATTTTTTCCCAACCGCCTTGGCCACGGCGTCAAAGATTTGTCGTGGCGCAGCCCAAATTTTTTTACCCAATCCCTTGGCCCAATTACCAAAGTCAAACTTGTCATCGCCGCCCAGTGTTACGATTTCTGTGACCTTTGGTTTTATGCCATAAAAGTACAACAAGAATATACCAAACATCATTAATAAAAATTCAAATCCGTTATCCATAAAGTCAAATGCCCCCGGGTATTCGCGTTCGACGGCGGCCCGTTGCGCGGTAAAGCAGTCTTTAAATTTCTCTGCGTCCATTTCGCCGTCTGCGGTTGCGACACGTTCGCACGTTGAAAAAACATTTATCACAGACATTGTTTGGGCATCGGGATTTTCGATTGTTTGCCCCATCATCGGTGGCAGAATTGCGCTGTATCCGTCGCGTGGCCCGGGGAAATATACATCCGCCGCATATGCGACAATCGCAAACGTTATCAGCGTCTTTAGCGTTATTCCAACAATCTGGACTGCGGATTGTACCAGCATATTAATAGATTTCTTTACCACGCCATCGGCCAGTTTCCATGTTTGCTCGAACGCGACGGCGGCCAATATCAGCGGTAAAAAGATTATTAAGAACACCAGCTTAAATACCACGGATAAAATCTGAAACGCCAAATCAAATCCGATAACCAAGAACATCAGTACCAGCGCCAGTCCGGCAATCCACGTAAATACGCCACCCCCCAGGCCCAGCCATGCATAGTTCATCAGTGAAAAACCACCCGCTGCCCCGGCCAGCATGACACTGTTTATATTGCCCATAACGCACATGAACGGTTGCAGTATCGGGTTCAGTATATCATCGGTTTCATTTACGGATTCCAGTGCCCCGCACGTGGTTGCGTCTGTCACCCCAGTGGCCGCCATTGATAATTCGGCCCCAACGAACAGCACCGGTGTTATCGTGATATTTGCCACGGTCTTTAATGCGGCGGTGCCGCCCATCCCCAGTGCACCCATCAGTGCCCCAACAACCAGCACACGTGCACCCTGGCGCCAGATTTTGTCGAACCATCCCCGGAATTCCAGTTTTTTTTCTGCCCCATCCAATGCCTGCGTTTTTTTTGCAGCATCAAACAGGTGCTGGGCGGTGTATATAACGACAAACAGTCCGAACCCGATTGCCATTAAAATCCATATATTGTCCACCATCGCCGTCCAGAACATTTCTGCGGCGCGCCCGATTACGGCGAATAATTCTGCAATATATTGACACAGAAAACATCCATTCGCAGACGCGATATCATTCCCCGCGCCAATGGCCCCCAAGAACCCATCCAAACTGGTATACGTGATTGCAGCGCCACTGATAGATGACGACAAATACCATATACCAACCCCCAGCGCAATTGCGCCCATCAGCAGTCGTATCGCAATAGATATCAGTGTTGCCTTCATTTATTATCCTTGGCGTTGTCTGTTTTATCACCGCCTGATATAATTGTTGCGCCGGCCTTTTTCACGCCTTGTATAATATCATTGGTCAGTCGCATCGCGTCATTTGCCAGTTGTTCGGACAGTTGATTTTCTTGGGATACGCCAAACGCCCCCAGTACCATATTGGTGACATTCGGAATTTCTTTGTATATAAAGTTTAACACGTAAACCAAGATTATGCATCCGCCAAGTGTCATTGCTGTGACATTATCCATCGATAAATCATCTGCAATTATATTGCCACTGGTAATCAGGGTCATGATATCGGTGACACTTTGGCCCGGGGCCGAAAAGAATTTTGCAATGATTACCATTATCACCGTATACGTTAACACCGCCGCCGCCAATGCAATAATAGAATTAATTAAATTTTTAAATTGATTGGTCCCCACGCTTTTCCCCAGATTTGAAATCCACGATGGCGCATTTGCCCCCTGGAACGCGACCAGTATCAACGATAACGGAAAGAAAAATGCAAAGAACGCCATCGCAACAATTATGTCGGCGAAATAGCAACAAAAACGCCAAAATAATTTAAAGAACCCATACGCCAGATACAATCCGATAAAGAACACAATAATGTGCATAATTAACGATCCAATCCCTAATAATGCCGATGCAGAAAACGCCTGGTCCATTACGGCGATTCCCAATTTTATGTATGATTGGAATTGCGTAACAGTTGTCTTCATCAGCAAAATTATGCTGTCACGTAATTGTGGGCGAAAGAATCCATCATCGGCAATTTGGGCGGGCTGGTACGTGACGCGTTCGTTAACATCATCTGGTGTTGTTTGCAGCATGCTGTGTGTATATACCAGTGCAATGTTTGTCACAGGTTCAAATGTAATTGTCGACACGAAACGTGGCAGATATACCCCCAGACTAAGAAATGCCAGCGACACCAACGAATTAATAATAATCGGCTTTAATGATTTTTGATACCACGGGTCTGAAATACCGCCCTTGATATTTTGCCATACCGCATTGATAACAAAGAACGCAAACAGCACGCAAAACAGTATCGCACAGAATACCACAAATTGGTCATACACACGGGCGGCAGCATCCGAGACAATTTGAAACAGCCGGTCAAACACCGAACATCCCCAACATTGCACTGTTGCATCAACAAAAGGATTCAATACATCATTCATTTCTTTTTAATCCACCCGATTGCGGTACCGATTTTGTCTTTTATTCCTGTGGCTTTTTTAATCATTGTTTTTGTATCGCCAGTTACCTGTTTGTGCAAATTGTCCATTCCTTTGCCAACATAGCGATCTAATTGTTCGCGCGTCAATTTAAATATGCGCAGCATCAAATAGAACGTCAATATCGTTGACAGCCACATAATAGAATGCTGGCCAAATCCCATGGCGTTTGCGGCGACCTGGGGGACATTTGATGACGCGGCGCCACCTGCGGCAACGACAAACACAGACGATGACCATTGGAACAGTGCGCGTATCACTGCGATGTTTATGCACAGTATAAACGCACATGCAATCATTGTTATAATAATTCGCTGCAGTGCCTTGGTGATGCCGCCGAACGCCGGCCACAGATCCAGCCATTTGTCATTGGGCTTTGCGACGTATGCCAGCACTTGGAACGGGTACAGAATCAATGCCATTCCGAAATTAAATATTGCCTGGATAATCAGCAAGGCCATGAACAAATTGCTGGCGAAAAATGTGAATACCAACAGTATTCCACTGACCAGGTTCAAGAAATCTTCGCCCCCATGCGGCACCAGTGTAATCAAACCGCGCATCCCAGAATTGATAAAGTCTAAACCGCGTTTTATCATCTGGTTGTTTGCGTGCGATATTTCGGATACAGGCTGTATCAAGAATTCACAGCTTTCTTGGGAAATCCAGCCCTGGGCGATGACTGATTCGGGGCACGTGATTTTTGGTGCGGCCCCTGTGCCGTCATTTATAGTGCGGATAATGCTGTCTGTATACAATGACCCGAACTGCAAGAACGGATTTACCAACCATTCTGTCATGTATACCGGGCGCAGTTGTAACAGTACTGTGGCGGCGATTATTGCGCGTAACCCCGGCTTTAATAAATTCGTGGCGATTGTAAAGCCGTCCATCCCCCCAGACATTTCGCCACCACCAGAAAAACCAAAAAACGAAACCCACAGTTTGGGAAAATACATTTTTAACAGGTACAGTGCCATACTGACCCCTAAAAATCCCCACACCAACAGATATATAATTCCATCACCATTACCAACAAAGAATTCATATCCCCCCGACGCCACCGTCATCAGTGCATCCAGTATCGTTGGTATAATCGGCGCCAGATTCAGCGCATCAACAATGCTGTTATCGGCGGCGAATGCAAATTGTGGGACCAGCGCGACGACACACGCACAAACTGTGCGCATAATCCACCCAGAAAATTTGCGTCTGAAAAGAATCATTGTCTTGTTATCAATTTATCTTTTCAATTATATCACATTTAGGGCAAAATATGATATACTTAAAAGCAATGGGTCGACTAAAAAAATTTTGGATTGTTTTTTTGTCTTTCTTGCCGTTTTCGGCGGGGGCGGCGGCACCGTTTGTTGTTGGGGCAATTGCGGGCCTGGGGGTGATTGCGGGCTTTTCGATATATCGTACGTCTGTTCCAGTTGACATGGCCGACGCGATGAACTTTTTTTCCACGTGTTGGTCGTGCCAGATGTTTTCAGATATTATGGCAACGATATCTGGGTTAATTCCACGGGTGTATAATGCAATCGGTGCGGTGATATTGCCATTTTCGGCCGGATTACTGGCTGTGTGGTTTGCATGGAAATTATTTTCTGGGTTCATTAACGCCAAGATTGAAGAACCATGGTCCGTCGTCAGCGAATTTGGTACCCGGTTTATTAAATTGGCATTTATTGCGGCACTGGTCATGGTGCCGTTGCCACGAATGCTGTCCAGTATTGTGATTGAACCGATATTTAATGTCGGACTGGCATTGAATCACGTTGTATCAGACGAAAACAGTTTCGCAGAATGTATGGTGGCCACTGCGATTGCAGATCCGGTATCGATCAGTTCTGCGGCGGCATCTGACGGTGCGTTTTCGCCGAATTTACGTCACGCATTGGCGTGCCAGGTTGCGAACGTACACCAGATGACTGGGTTGGGCATGACGGTTGGATGGACCATGTTGAATATGGCGTTTAATGATGAATACATGCATAAAATTATGTGGGACATACCAATTTTTCCAAATGTGCCGATTTTCTTTGCAGGTATGTTGATTTTGGTGCTGTTTTTCTTTGCATTGTTGCCGGTGCCCCTGTATTTCTTAGAGGTATTTATTACCCTGGGGATGGATTTAATAATGTTGCCACTGATGCTGATGTCGTGGCTGTTTCGTGGGTGGGCCATATTCCCCAACGGCGGGCGCAACATCCGTGATATCATAGATGATGTGATAAAATCGACAGCTGGGATTGCGCTGGTTGGGATTTTTGTAACATTTGCTGTTATGTTTTTGAATGCGCTGTTTGGCCAGTGGCACGGCGCCGACAGATTGGCGTTGGCGCTGTCAGAAAATGATGCAACGATATTAATGGATGGACTGATGATGCGCAACGACAGTATTATAACGATTCTGTTGATGGGCATATTCATTGCGATGTTCATGACAATGATACCGACATTAATCAAGACCCTGTTTGACAAGGTGACTATCCCGACCACATTTTACGAAACAACGCGCAAGAATCTGGATGTCACATGGAAAAACCTGAAAAAATGGTACGAATCACTAAAAAAATAAAAAATCAAGTGCTTTATTTGCTGTGGCCCCCTTTTTTGTGTATTCCGAATCTGATATAATTCATAGCAATGAAGCAGTTTCCGATTCTTTATTGGCCGCGCAAGACATCTGGGGATAATGATTACCAGTTGGCGCGCAAGATTATAAATGTCAAAACGGGCGTAATGCCGGACGTACTGACGGGTGACTTTGATTTGGTGGAATATTTGTCCACAGAACCGAACGCAACGGTATATTATCCGGTTTTTTGCGAATCGACTGGTTGGTGGGGTGAATTGTTGGGGACGTCTGTATCTGTGACGGACAAACTGATTATATCCCCAGAATGCCAATTGATGGTGATTAATACCACGCATAATGCGCCACGTGCCGCCCGGGGCAAGAATCAATTATTGGCGGCCGAAATCTATCCGGCCAGTGGTTTTTTCAAGAAAATGAATTCTGGGATTGCGACTGTTGCGGATATGTTGGCCACGGACACGGGAACGATATTGGCGCTGTTTTCCGGAAAAAGCCAAAGCCAGTTTGTAAATGTTCTGGAATCGACCGGCAATTCATATTTGGGTTGTATCGGTCGTTATTAATGTGCGAATACTGCTTGATTTTCCGAAAAATGATTGTATAATTTTCGGGCTTTATTAAATAAAAGGGTACAGATATGAAAAAGGGAATTCACCCAGAATACCATGAAATTAACGTCACAATGACGGATGGAAACACCGTCAAGATGTATTCTTCGGTAAAAAAAGATTTGGTTTTGTCTACGGATAACCTGAATCATTCCGCCTGGACGGGCCAGCGCAGCAATGTCGCCGAAAAGGGCCAGCGCGCAACCAAATTTAAAAACAAATTTGCTGGGTTTAACTTTTAATCACGAACCACGATTGGGGTGCCGCCATGGAATTATTAATCAAAGGTTCAACAGAACTGAACAAGATGTTCATGGCATTGCAGCGCACTGCATCGGGCCTGCGTCACGATTTTGGCGAAGTGGAAAACCTGCAGCAATCGTTACGCGGTGCGCGTGATTTTGTCAGCAAGGCGGCCAACCGTATCGAAGAAAGCATTTTATCAGATTTGCTGTTGGTGCGCCCGTCGGCGGGGTTGTTGACGCCGAATGTTTCGCGTGATGGTGATGGGCGCGATGAATTCGTGCTGGCACTGTCTGGGGCGGCGAATTTTGTGCGTGCAAATCCACATTTTGCGATTTCATTGGCACTGCGGTCGAACGGCGAAACGCACATTGCGTTGGTATATTCACCAATTGATGAACGCCTGTATTATGCAGAGGCAGGCCGTGGCGCATACGCGTTTTCGGCATTTCATTCGGCGCGCACGCGGGTGTCTAATTTATCAGACCCCACAGATTTAACGATTGCATACAATACGACCGACAACCGTAACACGGTGGGCGACGTGCGTCGCACGGGGTGTCCGGCGTTGGATTTGGCGTGGGTTGCATCGGGCAAGTTTGACGGTTTTGTGTCGGACCCGCTGGATTTTGCAGAAATTGCGGCGGGTGATTTACTGGTACGCGAGGCTGGCGGTAAAATCACGATGGGTGCCGATTTAATTGCCACAAATGGACGATTTGAATTATAAAATCATAAAATTATAAAATCCCGCCGAACGGCGGGATTTTTTCTTATCTTGGTCGGCCCAGTTGCGAGAACGCAACGCTTTCACGTACTATGTTTTTCAGGAGAGAGAAACATACTCACACCCGCACCTGGGCCGTCTGATTCAGTTCACGTTGTATTTTATCACATAAAAAATAAATTTCCACAAAAATAAACACGCAGAACTTGCAAATAATGAACAAATATTTTAATATCCCTGTTGACATGAAAGTTCGGCGGATTCTGCGCGTTTTTTTAAATATTTTGTTTTGGGGCTTTACGTTTTGTATTGCGGCGTTGGCGATATTGCTGCTGGTTTATGGGAACGATTTGCCGGATTACAAGAAATTGGCGACATACGCGCCACCGGTTGCGACGCGCCTGTATGCATCAGACGGCAGTTTATTAATAGAATATGCCGAAGAACGTCGTGTCTTTATTGATTTTGCAGATTTACCGCCCCAGTTGGTGAACGCCTTTGTCGCGGCCGAAGATCAGAATTTCTGGACACATCCCGGCATTGATATCCAGGGTATTGCCCGTGCGGCATTAAATAACGGCCTGCACATGTTGGGGTTTGATGCGCGTTTTTCTGGGGCGTCAACCATCACACAACAGGTGGCCAAGAATTTCTTTTTAACGTCTGAACGCACCCTGTCGCGCAAGATTAAAGAGGCGATATTGGCCATGCGTCTGGAACGGACTTTTTCGAAACAGCATATAATGACCTTGTACCTGAATCAGATATTCTTGGGCGCCCGTGCGTATGGTGTCGGGTCGGCGGCGCTGATGTATTTTAACAAGCCTGTATCAGAACTGACGCTGGCGGAATGCGCGTTTTTGGCATCATTGCCCAAGGCGCCAAATAACCGCGATCGGGCGGTCGAACGTCGTAATTACGTCTTGCGCCGGATGGTCGAGGAAGGATATATAACCCAGGCCCAGGCCGACGATGCCGCGGCCCAACCGTTAAATATCAACAGTGGCTTTACCGCCCAGATGGCGGACGAATTCCAGTATTTTGCCGAAGATGTTCGTCGTGAATTATTGAATACATTGGGGCGGGAAAAACTGTATAACGAAGGATTGTATATCAAAACCACAATCGTCCCAGAACTGCAGCGTGCGGCCACGGCGGCACTGAACAAGGAATTGGATCGTTATAATTCTGTGCGCGGTGCGGACGAACCGAAATTACAGGGGGCGATTATCGCCATGAATCCACACACTGGGCGCATATTGGCGATGTCTGGTGGGCGCAGTTTCGCAGAGAGTTCATTTAACCGCGCAACCCAGGCAATGCGACAGATTGGCAGTACGATAAAGCCGTTTGTGTACCTGGCGGCACTGGAACGCGGCATGTCGCCCCAGGCATTGATACTGGATGCCCCGATTGTTGGCTGGCGCGAGGATGATACACTGTGGAAGCCTGAAAATTACGACAAGAAATTCTTGGGTGATGTTCCGTTGCGTTTGGCGCTGGAAACATCGCGTAATGTGCCAGCCGTGCGATTGGTGCAAAGTCTGGGGGTCGAAAACGCCATAGAGGTTGCCCAGCGTTTCGGTGTATATCCGCCCGAACTGGAAAATATTAACCTGTCATTGGCATTGGGGTCTGGGGAAACGACGCTGGAACGGTTGGTGCTGGGGTATGCGGCGTTTATAAATGGTGGACGCAAATTGGAACCGAAAATGGTTGACTATATCGAAGACAGATATGGCCGCGTCATTGACGGAACAAATGTTGAATTGCTGGATTGGCAACCAGACATGTTGCCACCAGAACAGTTGGACGATACGTCACCCTTGTCTGATGCGCAGAGCTTGTATCAAATGGTATCCATCTTGCAGGGCGCCGTTGAACGTGGAACCGGGAAACAGGCGCGTGTCCCAGGGCATACCATTGCGGGTAAAACAGGCACAACAAACGATGTCAAGGATATCTGGTTCGTCGGATTTTCCAAAAATTTAATCGCGGGTGTTTATTTAGGCTTTGATACGCCCCAGCCATTGGGGCGTGGCGCCGGCAGTCATATGGCGGCACGTACATTTGCTGATTTTATGACGGTTGCCCTGGCCAATGATAAAGACCAGCCGTTTTCCGTCCCAGATGGTTTGACATTTATGCGCGTTAATCGGCGCAGTGGTGCGTCGGCCGCCGACGATCCGAATGGCACCATTATTACCGAGGCGTTCAAGCCTGGCCAGCATCCAAATCCAGCACCCCAGGCGGCGGCGCGTGAATCTGGGCTGGCAGTGGGCGGCGTATTTTAAAAAATAAAGGAAAGGGGGAAAATCGATGTTACGTATGATATTGGTGGGGGCGTTGTCTGTATTTGTGGCGGCGTGTGATGGAAATGATGGAAAACTGGCATGTGGTGAACATGACGTCACGTGGCAGATGTCCAATGATGGCAACACATTGCATGTGACACTGGACGGTAATGCGATGACACTGGAACACGCGATTTCGGCATCGGGGGCGCGATATGTTGGTGAACAGGATGGCAATGTCATCACGCTGTGGAATCATGGTGATGAATGGACAATGTTCGTAAATGATGGGGCGCCACTGTACTGCACAGTCAAATAGTTTTGGCATTAAGTAATTTATGTGATAAAATGTCAGCATAAAAGGAGAAAATTTATGCTGACATCATTTTTTCTGGGGCATGGCGCAACATTTTTTGCCAGCGGTTGGACCCAATTTGCTGGGGCGTTTGGCGTTGCGTTTTTGATTATGTTGCTGTTTGGTCGGCCGTTTATTCGGGCGATGCATCGTTGGCAAAAACGGGGACAACCAATCAGTGAAAACGTGCCGCACGCCCATTTGCAAAAGGCTGGTACGCCAACAATGGGTGGGTTGTTGTTAATTGCGGCAATTGTTATAGCCAGCGTGTTGTTCATGCCACTGTCGAATCCGACGGGCTGGATTGCGATATTGTCATTGGTGATGTTTGGCGCCATTGGATTTGCCGATGATTATAAAAAGGTTACGTCGCAATCCAAAAAGGCATCAAATGGACTTAGTCCGCGGGCCCGCCTGGGGATAGAGGCACTGTGTGTCGTCGTATTGGCGTATTTGATAAACAAGACGATTCCGTTGTATATCCCAGAACTGTCGTTGGCGTTACCGTTTGGCATAATCTGGCAACTGGGGCTGTTTTACTATATATTTGCGTACTTTGTAATCGCGGGCAGTGCGAACGCCACGAACATCACAGATGGTCTGGATGGAATGCTGGCCAAGCTGTATATGCCTGTGCTGGTGGTGTTGGTTGTGGCGCTGTATGGTGCGACGCGTATCGGATTTATGGACACGGTTATGTTTTTACCGTCGGCAAATGGGCTGTATGCGCCATTGGGTGCGGCGTTTGGTGCGGTTCTGGGATTCTTGTGGTACAACGCGCGTCCGGCATCGATATTTATGGGTGATGTTGGATCGCTGGCGCTGGGCGGATTCATGGGGACGGTTGCCATGTTACTAAAGTCCGAAATTATAATGGCAATTGCGGCCGGCATGATGGTATTGATATTGCTGTCATCATTTATCCAGACAATGTATTTCAAGGCGACGCGTATAATAACCGGCACTGGGCGGCGCGTATTTTTACGTGCGCCATTGCACCATCATTTTGAAGAGTTGGGCTGGGCCGAAACGAAAATAGTCGACAGATTCTTTGTTATGTCTATATTGTTTTCTGGACTGGCACTGGTGTTGTTAAAATTTGCGTAATGTACACCCCGGAAATCCGGGGTTTTTTATAAATTTTCATCCACCAGTATATTTTCTTAAAAAAGATGGTATAATACTGGGTGAAATGTTCAAGCGGACCGAAGAAAGCAAGTTAACCAGTTGGTATTTTGAAATAGACCGGCGATTGTTGTGGCTGGTGCTGTTGCTGGTGTTCGCCGGGGCCCAGTTTATGATATCGGCGGGGCACGCGGCGGCGGGCCGTATCGGCGAACCGTGGTATTATTTTATTGCCAAGGCATTACCGTTTTACTTTATCGGGTTGGCGACAATGTTCGTTGCCAGTATGTTGAATAAAAAGTGGGTCTTGCGCATATCGTGGTTGAATGTGGCGGTGTGTTTGCTGCTGCTGCTGGTGACGTTGGTTGCGCCACATTATATCAAGGGTTCAGCACGTTTTGTGCATTTGGGGCCATTTAATGTGATGCCGTCGGATATTATGAAGCCTGGGTTTATCATGCTGACTGCGTGGTTCTTGGCCAAGATGCGCGATGCATATGGCGACAACATATTTTTTAACAAAGATGCATGGCGCATGAAATGGCTTAGTTGGTGGCCGTATTTGGGCGTTTTTGTTCCGGCGTTTTGCATAATATTGCGTCATCCAGACTTGGGAACATCTATACTGTATTTTGCGGTGTTGTGCGCGATGATGTTTATGGCCGGACTGCCGTGGGTTGTGGTGCCTGTGCTGGGCGGGATGGTTGGGTTGGTTTTGCTGTTTGCGTTTTTTACTATGCCGCATGTGCACAACCGAATTGTTGCATTTGCCACTGGCGCAGGTGACACGTACCAGGTACGTCAATCAATCCAGTCGATACAGCATGGCGGTCTGTTGGGCAGTGGGGATGAAGCCTTTGTTAAACAATCACTGCCGGATTCGCATACAGACTTTATATTTGCCGCCATTGCCGAAGACTGGGGCGCGATTGTTGCGTGTGCACTGTTGTTTGTTTTGTTCAGCGTATTGCGGCGATTGATAATAGATGCATCGTCTGCGCGGGATAGGTTTGTTATGTATGCAACCGGTGGTGCGGCGGCGCTGTTCGGGACCCAGGTGTGTATTAACCTGATGTCGACGCTGCATTTATTCGCGCCAAAGGGCATGACGCTGCCATTTATATCATACGGGGGCAGTTCTTTTGTTGGATTTTGCTTGCTGTTCGGTATGGTTTTGGCGATTGTGCGTGAAGATAAATGGAAATAGGGGATGAATATGAAAATATGGATTGCAACAGGTGGCACCGGTGGACATGTGTTTCCGGCATTGAGTGTGGCGTCTGAATTACTGTCGCGCGGACATCGGGTGACAATATCGCGTGACGGGCGGGTAAAGAAAATGGTCCGTGACGGCGCGCCGCATGGTGCGCGAATCGCGGCCGTGTGGGCGTCTGGGGTCGGCGCAAAAAATCGCTGGCACCAGATTTGTGCATTGGCCCAGATTGGTGTGTCTGCGGCATGGCTGGCCGTGCGGTTTATGTTTTCGCGTCCAGATCGTGTTGTTGCGTTTGGCGGGTATGCATCTGTACCGGTTGTATTCGCGGCGCATCTGTGGCACGTGCCGACATTTTTGCACGAACAAAATGCCGCAATCGGGCGTGCGAATAAATTTGCCTTGCGCTGGGTCAGGACATTGATGACCAGTTTCCCAACCGTGGATGGCATTCCATCTGGGGCGACGGCACAGATAGTATACACCGGTCTGCCGGTGCGCCGTGAATTCATGGCTGCGTCTGGGGCACCATTGCCGAATGAAATGCGTTTGTTGGTGACAGGCGGATCGCTGGGGGCACAGATATTGGACGATGTTGTACCTGGGGCGATTGTCCAGATGAAAAACAAAAAGATATTCGTCACACATCAAACGCGTCCGGAAAACGTTGCGCGTCTGCAAAAGTTTTATGCCGCGAACAAGATTCATGCAAACGTTTTATCTTTCATTCACGACATGGCAGACACAATTGTGAATTCTGATTTAGTAATCGGGCGCAGTGGGGCCAGTACGGTCATAGAACTGGAAACAATTGGCCGACCGGCGATATTGGTGCCACTGAATATCAATCCTGACCAGGCGGCCAACGCGGCCAGTTTTGCGCGCCTGGGCGGTGGGTTCAATGTCCCCCAGGACCAGTTTACACCACGGTGGCTGGCGGCAACATTGACGGAATTATTTGATAATCCGTCGCGACTGGCTAAAATGGCGGCCAAGGCCCACGTTCCAAACAACGCGGTGCAAATTATTGCAGATACAGTAACAAAATAAAATCTGACGCATTTTTCCACTTGCGTGCGATTCGTCATTTGTTCTATGATAGTCACAGGAAGGAAAGGAAATCATGCGTCGGATTGCAATATCTGTCTTGTCAGTTTTTGTTGTGTTTCCGGCATTGGGCGATGCGCGTTTGCCGGTTGTAAATCTGGCCGCAGGCGGTGTTTCCGCCCGTGCGGCGTTTGGTGCGGCCCCGGCCCCGGTGTCTGCGTCGGTTGCCCCTGTTGCAGATACGCCCAAAATATCACTGGATGCGGTCGTGGCCGACGCTGGTGATGCGATTGTGCGCAGTGCTGTGTCCCAGCCATCATCATATTCTGTCCCGGCGGATACCGGTGAACACATTGTTGCGTCGGATGTTTTATCACCCCGCCGCCCCAGTGGTGATTTGTGGGCGCGTGTGGATTCTGGGGCAGATACACCGTTGCGTTTGCCATTGCCATCCGAATTTTCGGTGATTAAGTCTGATGCCATATTACCAGAAGAGAGTTTAAATACCGCCGCCCCCGCCCGCAGTACGGCGATTGCGTCTGTGGCAGACACGTCGCCACGTGCCAATGTGTCGGCGACAGAACCGTTATCTGAACTGGATGCCCAGATTGCGCAATTAAATGCGGCGGCGGCGCGTAATACATTGTCGGCGACGGATGTGACGCCGACCCCGGCCCCGCGTGCGGTTGTTGCGCGTAATGTTGTGGCGCGACCGGCTGCGGCGCCCCAGGTTGCCCGTGCGGACACGTCTGCAAAATCTGTGACACCAGATACAGTGACAGATACGGCGTCTGATGTGACGGTGTCGCGTATGGTGGTGCCAATGGACGATGATGTTGTTGTGCGCGCGGTTCAACAGCATGCCGCGTCCCCGCGTATTGCCACTGTGCGCAATGATATGACCAGTATGAGTCCCAGTGAACTGCGCCGTGCATTCAGAAAGACCTTTTTGTCCGAGAACAAGCATCTATCAACATTCCAAATTGATGACAGATTCGATGTCGCCAGTGATATGACAGAAAACGCAATGGGATTTACGTCTGCGCGTGATTTGTCCGAGACGGGCGATAATATTCGTTCGTTGGAGATAAAAATTAGTTTCCGTAACGGCGATTCTGCGCTGTCACGCAGTAATTATGAAACGTTGGCATCGTATGCGGCGGTCGTGCTGCAAAATCCGA
This sequence comes from uncultured Alphaproteobacteria bacterium, assembly GCA_944390185.1. GTDB lineage: Bacteria > Pseudomonadota > Alphaproteobacteria > Rs-D84 > Rs-D84 > Enterousia. The sequence goes on from CALXPA010000002.1 coordinate 18,634, forward strand.
CGCGCGCGGTCCAGGTATCTATCCCCCAGGGCGTCATATCGAATTACGATGATCGCAAGTTGGCGGCCCGTCGTCTGGCCATCGTGGAACAGGTATTGCGCGATAACGGTATCGCAGAACAACGTATTCTGCCCGTATTGTCCCAGCGTGACGAAGATGGATTGGTATTACGCATGATATCATTGGACCAGTATGAAACACTGACCAAGCAACAGCGTGATATATTTGGTGACACAATCAGCAAGAAAACGTACAAAAGTATGTCCTGGTAATGTACAGTGTGTCGGGCATTTCCCGTGTTTTAAATTCGATTGCGCGTCAATCTGTTGAATTTTTATTTCCTGCATCGTGTCCGTTATGTGGTGCGCGCGTATCAACAGACGGTGAATTGTGTGGCGATTGTTGGTCAGAATTCAACTGGATTGGCAATCCAAAATGTTGTCGTTGCGGGTACCCATTTCCGGCCAATTTGGATTTGGGTGCGCATCCCCTGTGTCCGCGGTGCGCCAGTGGTGAATGTCCGCTGGATTTAATACGTGCGGCGTGCACGTATGATGATGTGTCACGGTCTGCGGTGTTGCCGTTCAAACATGCCGGTCGCATATTGAACGCAAATTTCATGTCGCGTGCGATGATTTGGGCAATGCGTGATACCAGTGTCAGTCCAGATGTTGTGATGCCTGTGCCATTGGCGTGGCGGCGGTTGTTTCATCGTGGCTATAACCAGGCGGCATTACTGGCACGTCCAATTGCACGTGCGTACGGTGTGCCGATGGATTTGACCAGTGTTCGTCGTCGCTATCGACCAGATATGGGGCACAAGAATGCCGCCCAGCGTGCTGAAAATATTCGTGGTGTATTTCGTGTTATAAATCCTGGGGCAATTCGCGGGCGCAGAATTTTGCTGGTTGATGATGTAATGACGACCGGGGCGACGTTTTCAGAATTGTACCGCGTGCTGATGAATGCGGGTGCATCGTCGGTATATGGTGTTGTCTTTTGTCGGGTTGTCCGCGCGATATAACGATGAATTCAGTGCTGCAGGGTATTGGTGCCATTGTTTATGCTTTTCAGCATATGGTTTCGCTGACTGATAACCTCTTGAACAATGATTTTGTCCGAACACAGCCGCAGCAACCGTTCCATTTGCATAACGTCGGACGACTTTTTCTGGTGTGGTTGACCGGGTATATCCAGTACTTGACGAACCGCAACACATACCGGTATGTCATCAACCAACAGTGTATACCGGGCGTGCGGGCCATTCATATCAGTGTGTGAATATTCGCACATCAAATCAAAATACGTAACGTCGCCATCTGGGTTTGTGTAGTCAAAAGAATACAGCGTTTCAGTCGGCGTGTTCGACACGGATATATAAGACCGTGGAATAATATACACTAAAAAATCATACAATTTGCGTGTCATCTGTGTTGTGAATAATAGCCTATATATTGTATTTGTCAACATTAATTTTGACCCCAGGTGCTATCAATACTTGAATTTTGTTTTTTATCTGCTAGGATTCACAGAGTGTAATTTTTATGGGATAAAACAATGAAAATAGAACTGGGCAAAAATATAAATCCACGCGAAATAGAAACAAAAATTCAATCATTTTGGGATTCTAATAATTTTTGGGACAATGATGTAGCGTCGGACAAACCTGCGTTTTGCATAATGATGCCGCCGCCGAATGTGACGGGAAATTTGCATATGGGGCATGCGCTGGACAATGTTTTGACAGACATTGTTTGTCGGTACAAGCGGATGTGTGGATACGATGTATTGTGGCAGCCGGGAACCGACCACGCATCTATTGCAACCCAGTTACTGGTGGAACGCGATTTGTCAAAGCGCGGCATAAATCCCCGCAGCTTAAGCAAGGATGAATTGCTGAACATCGCCTGGGCGTGGAAGGCAGACAAGGGCGGTCAAATTATTAATCAATTGCATACGTTGGGTGTGACGCCGGTGTGGGGGCGTGAACGCTTTACAATGGATGATGGGCTGTCGCGCGCGGTTGTTAAATTATTTGTAAAAATGTATAATGATGGTCTGATTTATCGGGCCAAGCGCCTGGTCAATTGGTGCCCGAAACAGCAAACGTCTGTTTCGGATCTAGAGGTTGAAACCCGCGAAGAAAAGGGTAAATTTTATTACTTTAATTATCCACTGGTTGGCGGCGGGGTTGTTGAGATTGCAACAACCCGGCCAGAAACGCTGTTCGGCGACCAGGCAATCGCGGTGCATCCAGAAAACGAACGATTGAAACATTTAATCGGCCGCACAGCGATTATACCACTGACGAATATTGAAATACCAATTATTGCGGACGCCCACGCCGATCCAGACAAGGGTACCGGTGCGGTGAAAATTACGCCGGCGCATGACTTTGATGACTGGGACGTGGGGGTGCGTCATAATTTAACCCCGGTTTGTATTTTGACCCCAGATGCAAAACTGAACGATAATCCTGTGGTTCCAGAAAAGTATCGCGGCATGGACAGATTTGCCGCGCGTGCGGCAATTGTTGCCGATATTGATGCGGCGGGCCTGTTGGTTAAAATCGAAGACAAGGTAATCCCGACACCATATTCTGAACGTGGTGGCGTGGTTGTTGAACCATACTTGACGGACCAGTGGTTTGTTGATGCGGAAAAACTGGCCAGGGCGGCGATTCGTGTTGTCGAAGATGGTGATATTAAATTTATGCCCGAACATCGGTATAACTTGTTTATGTCATGGATGAACAATATCCGTCCGTGGCCGATTTCGCGCCAGTTGTGGTGGGGCCATCGGATACCGGCATGGTATGATGCGGATGGTAACATCTATGTCGCCGAGAGCGAGGCAGACGCCATCAAACAGTCTGGTGGCAAAGAATTAACCCGCGATAACGATGTGCTGGATACATGGTTTTCGTCTGCGCTGTGGCCATTTTCTACATTGGGCTGGCCTGATGATACACCAGAACTGAAAAAATATTATCCCACAGATTTATTGTACACTGGTGTGGATATAATCTTTTTCTGGGTTGCGCGTATGATAATGATGGGCATGTACGTGATGGGTGATGTGCCGTTCAGAACGGTGAATTTCCACGGACTGGTTCGTGACAGCAAGGGTCAAAAAATGTCCAAGACCAAGGGCAATGGTACCGATCCGTTAACGACGGTGGAAAAGTTTGGGGCCGATGCGTTGCGTTACTGGGTGGCGACCGCCCCGATTGGTACAGACATTCGTTACAGCGATGACGAGGTTAAGCGTGGTTCCAAACTGTTGACCAAGTTATGGAATGCGGCGAAATATGTTCTGATAAACCTGGGGGATTTTGAGCCAGATACATCTGCGCCCGTGGCGATTGAAAATCGTTTTATCGAAGACAGATGGGTGCTGGCGGAACTGAATCGCACGATTGCAGATGTGCGCAAGCATCTGGACAAGTATGATAACTATAATTCACGTGCGGCGATAGATGCGTTCTTTTATGACGTATTCTGTGACCAGTATTTGGAATTCATCAAGGACAGATTTTGGTCCCCAGAAAAGTACAGCGCGGAATCAAAACTGTCGGCCCAGTGGACGTTGTATGAGGTACTGCGTGCGGTCATCGGTATGTATGCACCATTTATCCCATTCTTGACCGAAGAATTGTGGCAACAGATTTACAAACCATACGAAGGTGGTGAAACATTGCACTTGACGGCGTATCCGGCGGTAATGGATGTACGTAATACAGATGTTGATAAAATGCAAATTGCACTGGATATATTACATACGGTTCGCGGTCTGCGTACGGAACGCAAGGTTGGCAACGGCGCAAAACTGGAACAGTTGGTTATACCATCGACAACCCCAGATGAATTGCATGGTGTGATAAAGTCTGCGGCGCGTGCGAACGAAATTGTGCTGGGCGATGCGGTCGATTTTGTCGTTGCAACCACACAGAACAAAGGTGAATAAATTGACAGAAAAGTTGGTTGAAAAACGTGTGTTACAGGCGTATCAATGTGACCGCTATGGCTATGTTCGACCGCTGATATTGATGAACGAATTACAGGGTGTGGCCGACACGCATGCGGAACGATTGGGGTGTGGTCGGACATATCTGCTGGAACACGATATGGCGTGGGTTGTCACGCATTATCTGGTTGACATTATCGAAGACCCCCGCGAAGGTGAAGAATTATCATTCATTACATGGCCGTCGGCGCACGATACATTGCGTGCAACGCGTGATTTCCAGGTGTGCGGTGCAGATGGTCGACTGTTGGTGCGTGCGACGTCACAGTGGGTTTTGATTGATATGGCGCGTCGTCGGCCATTGGTGTTGGATGAAAACTTGCCACATTGGTCGATAATTCCTGAACGTGCGTGGGACGAAAAGTTTGTTAAGTTTCCAGATTTTGAACCGGCCAAGACACATGTTATGAAATGCCGCTTTGACGATATTGATGTGAACCAACATATTAATAACGCGGTCTATGCGGTGTGGGCGACGGAAAGTGTGGGATACGTCTATCGTAATCAGCACAAGTTGAAACGTATAGAACTGAACTTTAAAAAGGAAATCAGTCCTGATACCCCCCAGATACAGGTGGACGTCGCGATTGATGGTCTGGTCAGTCGCCATAAAATTCACACAGAAAACATAGAGCATGCGTCCGTCATCTGTACCTGGGCAGAATTGTGATGTCTGTTATTGTGGCCCGCACCCCAGCGGGCCTTTTTGTCACCCCGCGGCCCGTGCCCATTCCCCTTGTCACCCCGGTGCTCGGGCCCCGCGCGACGTGTCGCGTGGGTGGATGCAGACACCGGGGCCCAGGTTAATTAACTTGTCGCGCAGCGACACAAATTAATATTGTCTGTGCTGACGCACAGGACTCTATTCACCTGGATCCCGTGGTCAAGCCACGGGATGACAAGTAAAAAGAACACCGGAACCTGTGCGCCGGGATGACGGCAGAGGGGCGTCGGGGTGACAAAGGGGATGAACCCGGGCGCCGGGGTGACAAGGATTTGTATTACTTTTCTTTTTCTTGAAAAAATACGAAATAAAAAACTTAAGTACGTATCATTTTAGAAAGAGTGCGAGAATCTCTCTTCTGTGTCATCCCGGGGCGCGGGGCCCCCGCAAAAACGAATGTTTTTGTGGGGTGCTGGTTGACCCCGGGATCCAGGTGTATTTTAACTCCTGTGCGTCAGCACAGACAAAAGCGATTTGTGTCGCTGCGCGACGACTCCTATGACCTGGACCCCGGTGTCTGCATCCACCCACGCGACACGTCGCGCGGGGCCTGAGCACCGGGGTGACAAGATAATACCTGCGGCGCAATGGATCCCGGCCTGCGCCGGGATGACGGCAGAGGGGGCGTCGGGGTGACAAAGGGGATGAACCCGGGCGCCGGGGTGACAAGAGAATGGAAACTGTGCCGCGGGGTGACAAGTGGGATGTATCGCGGGATAACAATGAATTGAATGGGTATTAAAAAAAACGCCCGTGTGGGCGTTTTTTAATTCACTGCGCTGACGGCCAATCTTTTACGACCAACCGCACGACGACGGTTCAGAACCGCGCGTCCGCTTTTTGTTGACATCTTTTCACGGAACCCGTGCGTACGTACACGGCGTGTTTTTGATGGTTGATATGTTCTCTTTGTTGCCATAACTAAATCCTTTTGCGCGTATATTTAACCACAGGTTTTTGCAAAACGCAACCTTTTTATTTAGATTTTACCAGCCCCAGTTTTTTTAACCCCTCCAGCGTCAGGTAGTATATAAACAATGCCGTAAACAGTCGCCATAATGGTAAGAACATCGTATTACCCCCGTTGTTTGCCGCGACCGCGAATGCGCGCCACTAATTTGCGCCGTGCGTTATCTGCATCAATCATGCGATTGATATTCCAACGCATCACCATCAACTGGGCCCGTAACAAGGTGTTATCACGGTCGCAGTGTTGCAACATAAATTCGGTCGTTTGTTGTGCAAAATCTAGTGTTTCTTTTACTGATATCATAGTGTCTGGGATGTTATCACAAATCTTTGTTTTGTCAATGATTTTTTTAGGGTTTATGTCTTGACCAAAACCGCAAAAATTTGCTATTCTTTACTTGTTAAAAAGCAAGGGAAATCTGAGTATGTCTGAAACAAATGATATCAACGAAATAAACCAAGTTAAAATTCCGCAATCGTCACTGGAACACGAAATGCGGACCAGTTTTTTAGACTATGCGATGTCGGTGATTGTTGACCGTGCGTTGCCTGATGTGCGTGACGGGTGCAAGCCTGTACATCGTCGCATTCTGTACGTGATGAATGATGTTGCGCCTGCGACCAAGCCGACGGTAAAATCGGCCCGTATTGTGGGTGATGTTATGGGTAAATATCATCCCCATGGCGACAGTTCTATATACGAGGCCATGGTTCGCATGGGACAAGATTTTTCCATGGGCGAAATGTTGGTCCAGGGCCAGGGTAACTTTGGTTCGCGCGACGGGGACAAGGCCGCGGCCATGCGTTATACCGAGGCCAGATTATCCAAACTGGGGGCATCTATGATGGATGACCTGGACAAGGACACGGTTGATTGGCAGCCGAACTTTGACGGCACATTACAAGAACCGGTTGTTTTACCGACCAAGTTTCCAAATTTTTTGGTAAATGGTGGGTCTGGTATTGCGGTTGGTATGGCGACGAATGTGCCGACGTACAATCTGGGTGAAATTTGCAACGGTATTTTGGCGATACTGGATAATCCGGGTTTATCAGATGATGAATTATTCGGCATAATCCCGGGGCCTGATTTTCCAACAGGTGCGGTTATTATGGGGCGCGCTGGCGCGTACAAGGCGCACACCACAGGTCGCGGTTCGATTATTGTCCGTGCAAAGACGCACATGGAAACGTTTCATGATCATCCGGCGATTGTTGTGGATGAAATTCCGTACCAGGTAAATAAATCGCAACTGATTATCAAGATTGCTGAACTTAGTAAAGAAAAACGGATTGAGGGTATATCCGAAATCCGTGATGAATCGTCCAAGGAAGGTCTGCGTATCGTTATTGAATTAAAGCGTGACGCGATTCCAGACGTTGTACTGAATCATTTATTCCAGTATACGGAAATGCAGACGAACTTTCCTGTCAACATGATGGCGTTAAATCGTGGTCGTCCGATGCTGTTTAATATTCGTGGTGTACTGGACGCGTTCATAGATTTCCGGTGCGAGGTTATTCGTCGTCGCACAATTTTTGACTTAAACAAGGCACGAAATCGTGCGCATACGTTACTAGGATTGTCTGTGGCGGTCGGTAATCTGGACGAAGTAATTGAATTGATTAAATCCAGTGAATCACCAGATGCGGCCCGTGCGGCGTTGGTTGCGCGTGGCTGGCGTGCATCGGATATTGAAAATTATATCCAGTTAATTGATGATCCGAATACAGAATACAAAGACGGCATGTTCTATATGTCCGAAGACCAGGCCCGTGCAATTTTGGAATTACAGTTGCATCGCTTGACTGGACTGGAACGTGAAAAACTGCACGCAGATTTGGTTGAACTGGGCGCGCAGATCAAAGACTTGCTGGATATTTTAGGCAGTCATGCACGCATCATCCAGATTATTCGCGATGAAACAACGATGGTCCGCGACAATTGGGCCAGTGATCGTCGCACAGAAATCTCTGATGCCGAAATTGACATTGATATCGAAGATTTAATCGCCCGCGAAGATATGGTTATCACTGTGTCTAATACAGGATATATTAAACGCGTATCACTGGACACATATCGTGCGCAAAAGCGTGGGGGCAAGGGTCGTAATGCCATGGCAACCAAAGACGATGACTATGTGGTCCAGGTGTTTGTTGCAAATACCCACACGCCACTGTTGTTCTTTTCGTCGCGCGGTCTGTGCTACAAATTAAAGACCTATAAATTGCCAGAGGCTGCCGCCGCGGCCAAGGGTCGTCCATTGGTAAACCTGTTGCCGTTGGAAAATGGCGAAACGATTACGGCAATATTGCCCGTACCCGAAGAAGATATGGCGGCGGCTGCGGCGTCTGGGACGGAACATTATCTGATGTTTGCGACGGCGTCCGGTACGGTTCGTCGCAATCGCACATCTGATTTTGACTCAATTCGTGCAAATGGCAAGATTGCGATGAAGTTAGACGACGGGGACAGTTTGATTTCTGTGTTGCCGTGTACCGATGACCAAGATGTATTCTTGGCAACATACCGCGGTCGTTGCATACGATTCCCTGTGTCTGAAATACGTGTCTTTGCGGGCCGTAATTCAACGGGCGTACGTGGTATGACATTGGGTTCTGATGACAAGATTATCGGTATGGCAATGCTGAACCATGGTGAATCGGACGCCACAATTCGTGCTGCATATATCAAACAGTCACGCGCGGCGCGTCGTGCCGCCACAGGTATCGAAGAAGACGCCGGCGACGACGAAGACGATACAACAACGTTAACGTTAACAGATGAACAAATGGCGCGCATGGCCGCAGATGAACAGTTTATTTTGACTGTGTCTGAAAATGGCTTTGGTAAACGGACCAGTTCGTACGAATACCGTACAACGCATCGCGGTGGTGGCGGATTTACGAATATTAAACTGGGGGGCAAGAATACCGCGGTCGCAGGGTCGTTCCCGGTTGCGGATGATAATGATATTATCATGGTGACAGATGGCGGCAAAATCATTCGTACCCCGGTTCGTGATGTCCGTATTGCTGGGCGCAGTACTGCGGGTGTGACATTATTCCGCACGGCCGAAAAAGAACGGGTTGTGTCGGCAATTTCGATACTTAGTGACGAAGGCCAAGAATCCGAAGTTGAATCAGAGATTGCAGAACAAAATACAAATCAATAACCCCGGGGGCCAACATGGACAATGAATACTTTGCATCAATAAATGAAGTGTCAAAACAGTTGTCTGTGCCGGCCTATACGTTGCGTTATTGGGAAAAGCAATTTCCCGTTGTTATTCGGCCAACCACAGGTGCGGGTGGACGGCGTTATTATCGCGCCGATACGGTCCAGCGATTGGTTGTAATTCGTGACTTGCTGTACAAACATGGGATGACGATTGCGGGTGTGAAAAAATTGCTGCGTGATGGAAAGTTGCCAGCGTCTGCGAATGATTTTGTGGGCGTAATGAATGACGGCGGTGCGAATAACGCGGGCCCTGTGACATCGGCGCCCGCCACGCCCAGTCTATCGCCCGATGCGGTGCAACTGGATGCGGCGTTGGAATTGCTGGCGCGGGCGCGTGATTTGTTACAGACAACATAAAAAACGCGCCAGTGGCGCGTTTAATTTTTAACGTTGCGGTTCCAGATTTTGCAATCTTTTTTGATGCTGGTCCAACATGGCACTGTGCCAGTCGCGGCACAACCGGCGCCACCCATTGGCCAGGCGCATTTTTAACGGCAAACCATTCAGTGAATCCGCCACGGTCTGGACGCGTTGCATTTCATAAAATTCGCGGATTGCGTTGCGCATCAGGCTGTCTGCGTGGATTAATTCTGGGTTCTTCATCATATGTTCGGTGCGTAACGCATCTTCGATTGAATCCATTTGCGTGGCGATGCGCTGGAACGCATGATGTCCCGACGCCAGTTTTTTGTCGCTGATGGCGTCGTCCGAAAAGAACACCGCCGCATTCAGGACGTCCATTTTCTTGGCCAACGCCTGGTATTCTGGATTTTCATTCAGTGTATCCGCACTCTGCCGCCATGCCGTATCATACGCCGTTGAATAGTTATACATTGCGTCATGAACGTGCATGTGCGCGCATTCCATTTTTTCTTTATCTACCTGTGGTGCGCCATAGCGTGCAACGGCCCCAACAACCACCGCCCCCATAACAGCAGCGGCAGATGCAGCGACCAAGATGTTTCTGGACAGTTTTTGCATATCTAAACCTCTTGATACTGTTAATATAGTACAAAAATATAAAATTGTCAATACAGAATTTAATACCAGCAGACTGTGGTTATCGGTTTCCAACAAATAAAACTTATGGCAGTGCATACTGTGCAATCCACGAACCGATGAAATCAAAGATTTGTTGCAGTTTGGAAAAGAAATTAAAACATTTTTGAAAAAAAGTTAATATCATGGTACAATCCCAATTATGGAAGAAAAAATAAAATGTATAATAGCTCAGATGCACAGCATGTTTCATGATGCAGTTGGACCACGTTCACGTTCTGATTATATGAAATCGCACGGTGTGTCCGGTAGAAATTGGCATTTTGGCTTGTCTGCAGCAGACATAATAAAAGATAAAATTCCTGCTAATGTTATTGGCTGTACAGGACGTGCAAAATTGTTTTGTTATTTGGCGGCTCAGAAAGGAATCAAAGCACATGTTGTTTGTACCGCAAAATATGACGATTGGAAAGCAACGCATGATGGCAAGGCAAATCATATGAATGGACATCAAATAATAGCCGTTGAAATTGATGGAAAAATGCGTGTTTTTGATCCGGGACGAAAAAATTTGGTGTTTATTGATACAGAGTTAAAAAGTGGCGAATTTATTGACGCAATAGGCAGTGGGAAGAAAGACTATATTGTTACAGCGGTCGTGCCTGGTGATGAGTTTGCAAAAATGAACACGTACCAACAGTTAAGCAATTTATATTCCAGTGGCGATATGAGTAATTCTGAGTTCACAGTAAAACCACAAAGATAAGCATTTTTAATAGTGGCAAGCAGCTAGTAATCAATAGATCTACAAATATAATTAACCGCTTGGTGCATAACAGGGAAAATAAATGAAACCTTTATCACAATTTCCACAAACTATTGAAACGCCGAGATTGGTGTTAAGGGTGGTTTCGCCCACGCAGGTCAATGCAGAAGCAATTTTAGATATCATCGAACAAAACCGCGATTATTTGGAGATCTGGCAGGGACATTTTGCCGAATTAAAAACTGTTGATAACGTGAAGGCATACCTGACGAAACGTGCAAATCAAATAAAAACAAATGAAGGTGTCTGTTTTTATATTTATCACAATGACGAACTAATTGGTCGCATCAGATTTTTTCATATTCGCGATAATGGCTGTGAAATTGGTTATTGGTTGGCGCAATCTGCCACTGGGCACGGTTTTATGAGTGAAGCATTAACTGCGCTGGAAAGCGAATTATTTGCGTTTGGATTTGATAAAATCACACTGGACATAGATGACGGAAACGTAATGTCTGAAAATGTCGCCAAACGAAACGGTTATAAGTTAGTTAAACGATTACCAACGGAAAGTTATGCTAAATGTGTTGGTAAATGTGATTCTCTGATTTATGAGAAATACCCACAATAAATACGAACTACGAAAAAGGTTAGATTTTTAACCTTTTCTTTTAAAAGTTCGAAAATTTGCAGAAAGGGTGTGATTTTGAACATCATATTTTCGAACTTGTAGAATTCTAACAAAAAATCGTCTGAATGGGCGATTTCAAGCATTTGGCAGTCCCAACGGGAATCGAACCCGTGTTACCGGAATGAGAATCCGATGTCCTGACCGCTAGACGATGGGACCAGCGTCCACATATATTAACAGTTATTTATTGCGTTGCAAATAGTAAATGTATGGCAGTGCACATTTTTCTGTTGCCACCTTTATACCCCCGTTCTGTGTCATCCCGGGCCGCGTTTTCCGGCATTCCCTCTTATTTGTCATCCCGCGGCTTGACCGCGGGATCCAGGTGAATAGAGCCCTGTGCGCCAGCACAGACAAAATTAATTTGTGTCGCTCCGCGACAGCTCCTATGACCTGGACCCCGGTGTCAAGCACCGGGGTGACAAGAATTTGTATAACTTTTCTTTTTCTTGAAAAATACGAAATAAACAACTTAAGTACTTATCATCCTTGGTGGTTCTGGTGTTTCCTCTTCCGTGTCATCCCGTGGCTTGACCACGGGATCCAGGTATTTTAACTCCTGTGCGGCAGCACAGACAATATTATTTGTGTCGCTGCGCGACAGCTCCTATGACCTGGACCCCGGTGTCAAGCACCGGGGTGACAAAAAAGGGGGGCACCGGGGTGACAAGGGGAAATGCCCAGAATCGCACGTGCGACATGTCGTGCGTGCGTCTGTTATAACTTTACCAAAAAAGCAATCAGTTATTCGCCATCGCCCCAATCCATATCGCGCAGTTTTTCCGCGCGTGGTGTGATTTTTCCAACAGATGTTTGCAATTGTTCTATGTCTGTCGTGGCCAGTGAAAAATGTTGTTGCACTTTGTTCGCACGGTCATTCAGTCGCGCCAAGTCAGTCAGCAATAAATCCAGTTCGCGTTTTATTTTTGCGGCCACACGTTTTATCTTTATATCGGCCAGCACTGCGCGCACCGTATTCAATGTTGCCCACAGCGTTGATGGCGATAC
>CALXPA010000003.1 GCA_944390185.1 uncultured Alphaproteobacteria bacterium
GCAGGGTTGCCAGGCGCCCGTGCGTCCAGTCGGGTTTTTGTTCTTAATTTATGTTTACATTTTTTTATTAATGTCTTATAATGACTGCGAATCCAAGAAATTGGGTTCGGGTTATCTCAAGCCCAGAACATTCGGTGCGAAAGCATCGTTAATATGATATTATCGGTGCTTTTTTTGCGCCGTTGTATCCCTGGCCTCTGGTCGGGAAGCTGTTGGTTATAAAATACGTGCAACCGAAAGGCCAGCAGAATCACTAATGTTCTGATTTGAGAACTCACCGACCGCTCTTTCTTGGGAGGTTGTTTTTTTTTATTAAAAAAAGGAAGGTCTCTATGAAAAAACTAGCACTATTAACATCTATATTGGCGTTGGCTGCATGCGGTGGCGGTTCTGGCGGTGGTTCTGGCGGTGCTGTTGTGCCTGGGGGGAATATGCCCGGCGTAAATCCCGATGCCAACCAGATAACATCTATGGCGCCGGAGGTCACGGTCGATGGTCCAGATGGCCCAAAAACCGCTACTCTAGAAGATGTAAAATTCTTTGATCCTGCCTTAGATTCGGGCAATATGTACGTTTCATTTGGGGTCGATGACAATGGTGAAATAGACAGCATAAAATTTTATGATAATGGCGCAACCCAGGAAATCGCCCGTGGCGAAAATAATATGTTTACGCAGTCCAGCGTTAAATACAAGGTGTCTGGTATCCCAGGTGGCCAGGATTATTATACGACCGATATACTGATACCAAAAGATTATACCAACGAAGAAATAATCGCGGCGTTCGAACAGGCGTTGGCCGACCAGGTCGATCCAGAAATCCTGGCTGCAATCAAGGACAAGGTCAACAGTGGACAGGTAACGCGCGAAGAATTCAATAATAACATACGAATTGATTTATATGGCAAAAATGCTGGACTGCGGTATTCTGACTTTGGGGTTAACACCATGGTTGGTTCGGGTCCCGACGCCGTCAATGACAGTTCGGTCATGTTCGGCGGATACGATATTAAAAAAATCGAAAATCCGGTATTCGCAGACAACGTGACATTCACAGGCAAGGCGATTGCCACATTGGCCCGGCAAGGCGACGATGCCGATATGATAATCGCAACCAACGACAATGCAACGACATTGAATTTTAAAGATGGTAATGCGACATTAACAATGCCGTTCAATGGTTGGTATTCAATTATTGTTGAAAATGCAAACGGTGGAAATTATTCGCTGCGGTATGATGGCGAATCAAAAATTGGCTATGAACTGAATGGCATAGACGATGCCAAGTTCAATGTTAATTACTATGGCGACACCAACGACCCGACCGAGGCCGTTGGTGGTGTTTCCTTTGACAACAATGGTGTTGAATTCAATGGCGCATTTGGCGTAACAAGAAAATAACATCAGTACGCATATTGGGTCGGTGGATAAAATTTCCCCGACCCATTAAAAGCAGAAACAGCAGATAAAACTAAAACTTGGATTTGTGTCGCTGCGCGACGAGTCCTTATAACCTGGGCCCCGTATCCTTCTTTTGTGTCATCCCGCGACTTGATCGCGGGATCCAGGTGAATAGAGTCCTGTGCGACAGCACAGACAAAGTTAATTTGTGTCGCTGCGCGACAGCTCCTTATGACCTGGACCCCGGTGTCAAGCACCGGGGTGACAAAGAGCATGCCTGCGGCGCAATGGATCCCGGCCTGCGCCGGGATGACGACAGACGGGCCGCAGGGTGACAAGTTGGTTTATGACTTTTCTTTTCCTTGAACAAACTGCAAAAATAAACCAACCTTTTTTTAGGCAGTGTAAATATTGCTTTACTTTTTGATTTTTTCAGTAAATAATAGCTGACAACTGGTCGAACAGACAAAATACAGGACGATTTATGCGGAACATTAAAAAAATTTTGATTTGATACGGTGCGACCATCAGAATTTGACGGACGCACTGTTACGGCGTCCGTTTTTTTGTAACCATAAAAGGAACAACAATGACAGACAACACAACACAACCAACACAAATATCAACCAATGAATTACAGGCGCGCCTGCAAAAGGCTGAAAATATTCGTGCGCGCGATGGTGTTGTTTGGAAAGACAAATATGACCGTACCCACAGAATTGTTGATGCGCGCGAATTGGCAGATGGCACGCATGTGCGCCTGGCCGGGCGCGTGACGGCATTGCGTTGGCTGGGCAAGTTAATGTTCGGCCGGATTTATGATATTGATGGCGAAATACAGTTTTCTATGTCCCGCGAAGAACTGGGCGAAGAACAATATAAATTTATGAAGTCGAATGTGGACCTGGGGGATTTTATTGGAATTGATGGGGAATTGTACCACACGACTGCGGGCGAACTGACGGTGCGCGTTGCAAAATATGAAATACTGTCCAAGGCACTGCGCCCATTGCCGGAAAAGTTCCACGGTCTGACCGATATGGAAACCAGATATCGCCAGCGCTATTTAGATATAATCGCCAACGAAGACACACGGCGCACAATGAAGATGCGTTTCCAGATGCTGCGCCTGATACGCGAATACTTGAACAATAACGGATTTATAGAGGTTGAAACCCCCATCATGCAGGTCGTGGCCAGTGGCGCCGCCGCGCGTCCATTTGTTACGCATCATAACGCACTGGATGCAGATTTTTATCTGCGTATTGCGCCCGAATTATTCTTGAAACAGACCATCGCGGCGGGTTTTGATCGTGTCTATGAACTGGGCAAGAATTTCCGTAACGAAGGCATGGATGCAATGCATCTGCAGGAATTCACCATGCTGGAATGGTATGTGGCATATTGGAATTATCGTGATAATATCAAATTCTCGTGGGATATGATTCAAAAACTGTTGATGGACTTGCGCGGTACATTACAGATTGAATACCAGGGCACAAAACTGGATTTCAGTAAATACGAAGAAATAGATTATACCGCCCGTATGAACGAATTGCTGGGGGTGGACATCCTGGAATTTTCGGATACAGATGCCTTGAAACAGCAACTGGTTGCACAGAAAATGTTTTCGGCCGACGAATTGGAACCGTTAAAGTCTGTGCCGGCAATTGTTGATTACGTGTTCAAGCACAAGATTCGTGAACAAATTATCCAGCCGACAATTGTGTATAACTATCCGGCGTATTTGATACCGCTGGCACGGCGCAATGACGCGGATAATCGCCGTATTGATATATTCCAATTGATTGTTTGCGGCGCCGAATTGATCAAGGCGTATTCAGAATTGGTCGACCCAATTGTTCAACGCAACGCGTTCGAAGAACAGGCCCGTAACAAGGCCGCTGGTGATGACGAAGCGTTTGACCTGGACGAAGATTTCTTGCGTGCGATGGAACACGGCATGCCGCCGATTTCTGGACTGGGCTTGGGCATAGACAGATTCTTTTCTATCATTGCGGACGCGCCAACATTGCGCGATGTCATCCTGTTTCCAATAATGAAATAATCACGGGGGAATTCAGATATGCCAGACAGTTATTCGGAAAGTTATGCCGCAGACCTGACCGCTGATAATGACAGGAAAAACCTGGCCGTTATCGAGGCCGCACGCCTGTCCGGTCGCATAAATGATGAGGCCGCCCACTATCTGTCCGAATTATATTCAGACAGTTTGATGTGGTTTCGCGAAGTGTTTTATTTCCTGGGCAAATGTTTTGGTGCGCCCAAGGCGCCAGTTATGCGGTACGATTATGCCACAGACAGCGCGATTGACGAACCGATTAAGTTATCCGATATAAATCCGCTGTCGCCGTATATTGTGCATCATCGTCTGGATGCCGACCCGATGCGTAACCAGTTCTTTACCAGTGGGGCGGGGCACAAGATAGACTTGGCGGTGTCATCAATTGTGACGGTAATCGTTGGGGCCCAGAAAAGTATTAACCGCGCGTTGGATAAGGTGACGGGCAAATATTACCAGGCATACGTAGACGAAGTATCTGATACCGTGTACCATGTCATCGCATCGTATGATCGCGAGGCATCTGCCCGCGCCATTGCCGAGAAAATACGCGCCAAATTGCAAGAAAAATATATTTCCACCCCATCAGAGGCCGTATTGTCAATCATCGGGTCTGGCCATGAAAAGATTGCGGTCGATTTGGTGCGTGCACTGGACCGTGTGCCACGGCCACGTATGCGCCTGCAGGATGTGTGGCGTGTAAAGTGCCTGTTTGACTTAATCCCCCAGGCCCGTACATTTATCGAACGTGTGCGCGAAATGATGCCAGACAGAATTTTATCTGTGCGTGATAATTTTTATGATATGAAGAATCCGCGAAATTATCGCGATGCCAAATTGATTATTGATATCGGGAAAAATGGCCACGTTGTGCCGATGGAAATAATATGCCAGGTTCGTACGTTCTTTGAATTTGAACGCCGCACGCATGGTAATTACGAGGTTGCCCGTCGTGGCGAAACCCGCCCTGTGTCCAAGACCATGGTCGCAAATGTATCGCGTGGGGCCAAGGAACACGAACTGGGGGTCCAAGAATACAATTTGATGATATGTGATTGCTTGGCCGATTTGTTTGATCGTGTTGGGTGGAATATCCTGTACAGCCAGGGCAATGGTGTGTCTATGTTTGATGGGTTCCCGAAACCGTGTCGTCTGTATTATCCGCAAAAAATTCTGGATACAATATCGTCAAAACTGGACGATGCAATAAAAAACGAAGTGTTCCGCATTACTGATGCGCCGGCCGAATTGACCCAGGCACAACAAAATGAAATTTTCCATTTCATGGCGCGTTTCATTCTGGTATCGGCGATGCCGTACGTTCATCGGAATTGGGCGGTTCCGTCTGATACGATGGCGGGAAAGTTGTTTAACTTTGTCATGAACGAAGTGCAACGTTATTATAAAAAATAGTGTGAATTTACGCGCGCATTTTTGGGAAAAACGCCCGCCTGGGATGGGGGCGTTTTTTCTTGCAATTGTGTGATTAATTCGCAACAATAATATGCAGGTACCTGTGTGTTCTATAGGTGCCATAACCAGCATAAGAAAGGAAGGTACATTATGCGTCAAGGTAAAGTAAAGTGGTACAATGGTAAAAAATGTTTTGGTTTTATCGCCCCGGATACCCCAAATGAAGATGGCAATACAGATGATGTGTTCGTTCATTCCAGTGCGCTAAAGGCGGCAGGTATCAGATTTTTGAACGAAAACGACATCGTCGAATTTGAAGAAGAGGTTCGTAATGGCAAACTGTCTGTGACGACACTGACATTGGTCCAGCGTGATGAAGAATCTGCGCGTCGTTTCCAGGAACGCCGTGCCGAACGTCGTCGCGCCGCCGAAGATCGCAAACAGCGCGCGGAAAAGTCTGAACGCCGCAGTGGTTTTGCGTTCTGGAAGAAGTAAATTATTATTTTTCACGGACAAAAAATCAACCGCCCACATGGGCGGTTTTTTTGAACCCGCCCCCATCCCTTTGTCACCCCGACGCCCACTGCCGTCATCCCGGCGCAGGCCGGGATCCATTGCGCCGCAGGCATTATTTTTGTCACCCTGGTGCCCGGCTCCATCCCTATGTTACCCTGGTGTCCGAGTGTTTTTGTTTTGTCACCCCGCGGCCCGGGCCCCGCGCGACGTGTCGCGTGGGTGGATATTGACCGCGGGGCCCAGGTTAATAAACTCGTCGCGCAGCGACACAAATTAATTTTGTCTGTGCTGGCGCACAGGACTCTATTCACCTGGATCCCGTGGTCAAGCCACGGGATGACACAGGAAATACCCCCCACGCGTCACAACAATCGTGCCACAAAAAACGGGGCAGGGCCCCGTTTTTTACATCATGCCCGGCATTCCGCCACCCATTTGGGGTGTGGCAGGTTTTTCTTCGGGTATTTCGGACATAACCGCACCCGTGGTTAACAGTACACCCGCGGTGCTGGCCGCCGCCTGGATTGCAGTCTTGACGACTTTTGCCGGGTCAATGATTCCGGATTTCATCATATCGACATATTCGCCAGTTTGGGCGTTGTACCCAAAGTTATAATCTTTGGATTCCATAACCTTGCCCACGACGATTTCGCCAGACACACCGGCATTTTCGGCAATCTGTGCGCATGGCGCAACCAGTGCGCGACGCACGATATCAATCCCGACATTTTGATCTGTATTCGCCCCAGCCAGTTTTTCCAGTGCCGCCGTTGCACGAACCAGTGCGATACCGCCACCGGCGACGATACCGTCGGCCACCGCGGCCCGTGTTGCTGCCAACGCGTCATCAACGCGGTCTTTCTTTTCTTTGACTTCGACTTCGGTCATGCCGCCGACCTTGATAACTGCGACCCCGCCGACCAATTTTGCCAGACGTTCGGCCAATTTTTCTTTATCATAGTCACTGGTGCTGGTCGACATCAGTTTACGAATTTCGTCGGCACGTGCGTTTATCGCAGCCTTGTCACCGCCGCCCTGGGCCAGCAATGTAGAATCTTTTGTAACGACGATTTTCTTTGCCGTCCCCAGTACATCTGGTGTGATATTTTCGAATGTCATTCCCATGTCATCAGACACGACGGTTGCGCCACACACTGCGGCAATATCTTTCAGCATTTCTTTACGTCTGTCGCCGAATCCCGGTGCCTTGACCGCGCATACTTTCAATCCGCCACGCAGTTTGTTCAATACCAGTGTCGCCAACGCTTCGGATTCAACGTCTTCGGCAATAATCAGCAACGGACGCCCCGATTGTGCGACTGGTTCCAAAATGGGCAACAATGCCTGTAAACCGGTAATTTTCTTTTCAGAAACCAGAACCTGGGCGCCATCCAATTCGGCCAACATTTTTTCGCTGTTGGTAACAAAATAAGGCGACATAAATCCTTGGTCAAATTGCATTCCTTCGACAACATCGATTTCTGTGTCCAGTCCCTTGGCTTCTTCGACGGTGATGACGCCTTCTTTGCCGACTTTCTCCATCGCGTCGGCAATTTTTTCGCCAATTTCGGCATCTGAATTGGCCGATATAGTCGCCACCTGGGCGATTTCTGCACTGTCTTTGACTGGGCGCGCGTGCTTTTCGATATCTGCAACAACTGCCGCGGTTGCCATATCGATACCCCGTTTAATATCCATTGGATTCATGCCTGCGGCGATTACACGACGCCCTTCGCGGATAATTTTCTGGGCCAGAACCGTTGCTGTTGTTGTGCCGTCCCCTGCATCGTCACCTGCTTTTTTTGCGACTTCTTGGACCATGCGCGCACCAATATTTTCTTGGGGATCCGCCAGTGATACTGCCTTGGCCACGGTGACGCCGTCTTTGGTTGCGACAGGTGCGCCATATGATTTATCGATTACAACCGTGCGTCCCTTGGGGCCCATGGTAATTTTAACGGCATTGGCCAACTTGTCGACCCCAGCCGCCATTTTATCTGTATCAAAAACAATTTCTTTTGCCATAATCCAATCCTTTTGTTATTCCAGAATTCCCAATATATCTGTTTCTTTTATCAGAACATAGTCTTTACCGTCTATCTTAACCTCGTTCGCGGACGACGCCCATTTTGCAAACAAAACAACATCGCCCACATGCACAGACATCGGTATCCGATCGTCCCCATCCATCGCGCCATCGCCAACCGCGATTACGCGTCCACGTGACGGTTTTTCTTTTGCATTATCAGGAATAATAATCCCACCAGCCGTTTTATTTTCCTCTTCGACCCGTTCCAACAGAACGTAATTATACAGTGGTTTGAACATATTGTATTCTCCTTGGCTTACAGTTTATCAATACGTCTTCTGGCCCTAGATATAGTGCGACGAATTATGATTTCAAGACTTGATTTTGCATGTTCAGTATAATATTCTGGTACGTGAAATCAATGGGAACAAAAGGGGGCCGGTGTATGTACGATAAAAACAATGTTTTTGCCAAAATTATCCGCGGTGAAATTCCGTCGCGCGTTGTATACAGTGATGATTACGCAATGGCGTTTTATGATGCCAGTCCGCGTGCCAAAACACATGTCTTGGTTGTACCGCGCGGGGAATATACGGACATATACGATTTTACGGCCAACGCGCCATCAGAATTACAGATGGGCTTTTGGCGTGGTGTGCGCGCAACTGTGGACGTACTGGGGCTGCGCGAAAATTTTCGCACGGTCGCGAACACGGGCCCCGGCGCCGGACAGAGTGTATTCCACTTTCATGTGCATATAATGAGTGATGACAGATTCAAAACAGACTTTTAATGTGCGTGTTATTCCGCGTGCCCGCCAGAATACGGTCACAGACGACGGATGCGGCAATCTGCGCGTGTATACAACCGCTGTGCCTGCTGATGGGGCGGCAAACGCGGCGGTGATAAAAATGCTGGCGCGGCACTTTGGTGTACCAAAATCCAGCATTCAAATCATCCGTGGCGCTACGTCACGGGATAAAGTTATCCAGTTTTAATAGTTCACTATTTTCTGAATCAATTCTGTGGGCGTGCGTGCCACGTGGATGTTATAATCGTGAATACTTTCAATAAACCCGCATCGTTGCATATGAATAAACAGTCGCGCGAATGGCGCCCAGAATGATGCGGTGTTCAAAAAGAACAGCGGTTTTTTTGATTCACCGATTTGCTGCATCGTCATGATATCGGTCAGTTCATTCAGTGTCCCAATTCCGCCCGGCAATATTATAAACGCATCCGACAGTTCAAACATTTTTTGTTTGCGTTCATTAACACCGTTTACAACAGTAACATCAACCCCGGTATGCACTGGTTCTTGTTTTTCAATAACGTTACTGGTTGATACGCCAACAACGTGCCCCCCGGCATCCAGTGCCGCCGTGGCGACCGTTCCCATCAGGCCAACATCCCCGCCACCAAACACCATTCTGATACCATTTTCACCCAAAAATTCCCCAATTTGGGCCGCGTGCCGTGCAAAGTCCGGGTTTGTGCCGAACTGGTGCCCACAATACACGGCAATAGATTTTAATTTGCCTGGCATAATTCTCGTTTTTCCTTTATTTTTGCAAATTATAACATAAAATAGGTGCGTTATGAATCAAAACTTTATTGAATTTATGCGTGATTACCGTGATTGTCGCATGGCAGTTGCCGTCAGTGGCGGGGTGGATTCTGTGTGTTTGCTGTGCTGGGTGGTGGCACTGGGGATGAATGTGGTGTGTTTGCACGTAAATCATGGATTGCGGGCCAATGCAGAAACAGAATCCCAGTATGTTCGCGATTTGTGTGCGCGTCTGGGGGTTCCGTGTCATGTATTCTATTGGACCGCGGACAAGCCGACATCAGGGGTCGAAGCGGCGGCCCGTACCGCGCGATATAATTTTATGACGGCGTTTTGTCGTGTGAATAATATTAACGTACTGCTGACCGCGCACCAGGCCGATGACCAGATTGAAACGTTTCTGATGAATCTGGGGCGGGGCAGTGGGCTGTACGGTCTGGCGGCGATGCGCAGGGTTTCTGTGCGTGACGGAATAAATATTGTGCGGCCATTACTGGATGTGCCGCGTGCTGAACTGCAACAGTACTGTGACGATAACGGAATAAAATATTTCACAGATGAAATGAACCAAGACGACCAGTACACCCGTGTTCGCATTCGCCAGAATCGTCATGTTATGACAGATATGCTGGGGATAACGGACGCCCGTATACTGTTGGCGATTAATAACCTGGGGCGCACGCGCGATGCAATAGATAACAAGATTGCAGAATTGGCCAGCACAGTTATCGATAGCCGCCGTGCGATGTTTACAGATTCTTTTCTATTTGACCTGGCGCCCGAAATTAGACTAAAGTTGCTGGGAACATTGATACAAAAAATTGGGGGGGATACGTACCAGCCGCGCTTGAATTCGCTATCAAACGCACTACGTAATCTGCAGCGCGATTGCAAGTTTACATTGGGGCACTGTACGTTACGGCGACTGGGAACCCGAATTTTAATCGTGCCCGAAGGAGAAAAAACAAGTTTCAGGACCAAAAAATGGAAAACAAAAATCAAAAAGCAGTAAAAAACAACAGTCAAAAGAATAAATTCATACGTCGTGGCGATGGCAGCAATATATTTCTGATAATATTTGCTGCGCTGTTTGTGGCGATGATTGCGCGCACATTCATTGGTGGACCGGCGCCACAGTTTTTACCCGATGGCACCCCCACCCCCCAGCCCATAGAAATGTCCTTTTCGGACGTACTGCGTCGGGCGTCAGATATCAAGACAATGGACATTCGTGGCAATGACGCTACCGGGACATTGAATGACGGTACGCCGTATACGGCAACGATTACGTATGACCCTGAAATGTTGGGCCAGATTGCGGATGCGGGTGCAACGATATCGATTGATACGTCCAAGACGTGGGTTGATTACCTGGGGACATGGGTTCCAATTTTGATGGGATTGTTCTTTATCTGGTGGATTTTCCGCGGGTTCAAGGGCGCCGCCGGCGGCATAGGGCGCAGCCTGACCCAGCAAAATCCGACCAAGATTACCACCGGGAAAACCAAGACAACATTTAATGATGTCGCGGGCATCGATTCTGAAAAACAAGAATTGATGGAAATTGTTGATTTCTTGAAAAATAAAGAAAAGTTCCAGGCATTGGGGGCACGTGTACCACGTGGCGTATTATTATCTGGGGAACCAGGTACAGGGAAAACGTTATTGGCGCGCGCAATCGCAGGCGAGGCAAACGTCCCATTCTTTGCCGCGTCCGGCAGTGACTTTTCCGGAATCATCGTTGGACTGGGGGTGGCAAAAATCAAAGAGATTTTTGACCTGGCAAAGCGGAACGCACCGTGCATATTGTTTATTGATGAAATAGACGCCATCGGTCAACGGCGCAGCACGCATTCGTATAATGACCAGGACCGCGAACAAACGTTGAATCAATTGCTGATAGAAATGGACGGGTTTTCCAATGACACGGGGATAATCGTGATTGGTGCGACGAACCGTTCAGATATGCTGGATCCCGCGTTACTGCGCCCGGGACGCTTTGATCGCCAGGTATATATCGAATTACCTGATTTGGCGGGGCGGCGTGAAATTCTGGATTTGTATGCGAAAAAGGTAAAGGTTGCCCATGATGTCAATCTGCAGGATTTGGCGCGTGGCACGACGGGTTTTTCTGGCGCAGATCTGGAAAACTTGCTGAACGAAGCGGCATTGTTGGCGGTGCGTAACGGGCGTACGGAAATCGCACCCGCTGATATCGAAGAAGCGCGCGATAAAATCTTGATGGGCCCGCGCAAGGTTCGCAAAATGCGTCCCGAAGATATCAAATTGACCGCCTATCACGAGGCCGGCCATGCATTCGTCAGCGTAATGTATTCGGATATCACTGACCCAATACACAAGGCAACGATTATCCCGCGTGGACGTGCGCTGGGGATGGTCCAGCACTTGCCCATTGATGACAAGGTTTCGATGACGATTGCCGAAGTGCGCGCCAATCTGGCGATTGCGTTGGCGGGACGCAGTGCCGAAGAAATATTCTTTGGTGCGGATAAAATAACCACCGGCGCCGAAAGCGATATCGCCATGGCAACACGTTTGGCGCGTTATTCTATAACGACGGCCGGGCTGTCAGAACGGGTCGGATTGGCGGCGATAAACCAGGTTAATAATTTTGGTAATCGTACGGCGTTGGAAAATGCGTCTGAAAAGACGGCCGAATTGGTCGATGCCGAGGTTCGCGCATGGCTGGATGCGGCACACGCCAATGCTACGCATCTGCTGGCCCAGAACAAAGAAACTGTTCGTCGTCTGGCCGAAGAATTGCTGGCACGTGAAACATTAACTGGTGACGAGATAAAGGCGATTGTTACCGGACATCGGACCCAGAAAAAAACAGCCAAGACAACCCCAAAAACAAAAACAGCGGCCACCAAGAATGTCAAATCAAAAAAATAGTGCACCACAATTCGAAGTCATGCACATGGAACCAGAAAACACAAATTCTGTGCTGGTAACATCTGGTACAGATGCCGTGATATTTGATGCCTGGGGACGGGCAGACGCGTGGGAAAAACTGTTGGAATCGCGTGGGTTGCGGTTACGTGCAATTTATACAACGCACGGTCACGGCGACCATATATCGGCGGCGCCGGCGTTGGCAGAAAAATATGATGTGCCATGGTATTTGAACAGCGAAGATAACATCCTGATTCCATGGTCGAACAATTTGTTGGAATATTTTGGACTGCCGCGCATAGATGGGCCGTGCCGCAAACTGGCGGACATCAGTGCGGGTGATACAGAAATATTGCCGGGGCTGCACATGGATGCAATTGAAACACCAGGACATTCACCCGGCGGCATGATGTATTGGTTCCCAGACTTTGGGGTTCTGATTGCGGGCGATACCATGTTTCGCGACACACGCGGGCGATACGATTTACCAGGTGGCGATATGAACGCGTTGATGCAGTCTATATCAAAGATTTATGATATGAATCTGCCTGATGACACATATGTTGTGCACGGTCATGGTGTTGATTCGACCATTGGCATGTTGCGACGTGAAAATCCGTATTTTCGGGATTAAAAAAAACGCCCGAATACGGGCGTTTTTTATTTTTGCACAAAATGCACACTGTATTGTGGCTTTTTATCGGCCCCCAGTGATGCACGTACAACCCTGTTTGATGCAGACTGCACGGCGCGAATCAAATTCGCTTTATCCTTGCGTTCTGTTTTGGTCAGTCCATCAATCGCCTTGGCAATTTCGATTTGAATTTGACGCTTCATAAAACCTGTGTCATCTGTTTCGAATATACCAGCGCTGGATACTTCGGGTGTGCCTTTTAAAAATCCGCGTTTATCAACGGGCAGGGTGACAAATATCGCCCCATTTGTTGCTATTTTTTTACGGGTTTTATATACCGGGTCATCTGTGCTGCGTTCGGTTTCGCCCTCCATCACGACAAAGCCTGTTTCAATGGTTTCGGTGATATATGGCGCCTCGCCATCGGCCAGTGCAATCATTTCGCCGTTATGTACAACCATCATATGTTTGGCCCCGCCACGTTCCATGGCCATTTTTCCGTTCAGCATTTCGTTGATATAATCGCCATGCATCGGGACGGACACCTGGGGATGAACGATATCATAGAAACGTTCAAATTCCGGACGTCCAGCGTGGCCGCTGGCATGCAGATGGTCGGTATCGAATATCGTATGTGTTTTGATACCCATGCGCGCCAGTTTGTTATACAGGTATGATACGTCTTGTTCACGGCCTGGGATAACAATTGCGCTGAACAATACTGTATCTGTTGGCTGTAATTTCATTTCCTTGACATGTCCGCGACACAGGCGCGTCAACATGGCATACTGTTCCCCCTGGGAACCGGTCAGGAAAATTGCTTGTTTTTCTGCGGGCAAATCTTTGATGTCGCTGTGCAGATAAACTTCGTCCCGCCCCAGGTACCCAAATTCCATCCCCATTTCACGGAATTCTGGTAATCCAACGTATGGCACTGGGTTTGGATTGCTGCGTTCTTTGATTGCGGCCACGCGTCCTGCGGCGCGGGCTGCTTCGGCGAACATTTTCATACGTGCGATTGACCGCGAATATCCCGTGACCAACACGCGTCCCGGGGCGTTTTTCATAATCTCAGTCAATGTATCGCGCACCTGGATTTCTGTGGTTTGTGCCTCTTGCCGGGACGCGGACGTAGAATCGCACATACAGGCCAACAGTTTTGGGTCTGACCCAATTTCACGCAGACGTGCATAGTCTGTTGGTTCTTCGATTGGGTTGTCGTCATTGAACGTCCAGTCCCCCGTGTGCAGAACCTTGCCCGCAGGGGTTTTTATAATCAGCATTTGCGCCTCTGGCACAGAATGGGAAACATGGAACGTTTCTACTTCGAACGGGTCCAGTTTCAACGTTGCGCCATGGTGGTCGAATATAACGATATCCTTGCCTGGGGTAAAGTCAATTTCCACACCGCGGAATGTTTGTGCCAAAATTTCCCCAGGAAAACGTGTGCAATATATAGGCTTTCTAAATTTCGGCCATACGTATTTCAGTGCGCCGATATGATCTTCGTGTCCATGGGTTAATACGAACCCGACGACGTCTTTTTTGCGTTTTTCCAGCCATGTTGTATCACAGTATTGTACATCGCCGGCACCAATTTCTTCTTCCAGGAAACCCATACCGCAATCCACGACCAGGTATTTTCCCTTGTACTTATAGACATACATATTCTGGCCAACGTGTTCCAGACCACCCAGCGCCATAAAGTACAATTTTTCGTCATTTTTATCATTTTCATGTTTGTTTAACCCCCGCACATGTTCTGGCGCATCTGTTACATCGGGTGCGATGGTATCCGGCATAGTTTTCTTTTCTTTTACTTTTACCATATTAAATAATCCTTTGGTTTATGTTTCATGTATACGCCGCCATGGAATCCATTGCCAATAAAGAAACAATCTTTATTCGTAGTGAATCTGTGGCGGCGTGGTTTGTGGTCTGTGTGGTGCGATTTATCTATGACACCCGCACGTGACCGTCTGGACACAAGATATAATATCATTGCCAGACTCTCTCCCTACTGGTACAGTCGTATGTTATAATATTCCAGATGAAAAGCAAGAGAAAATAAATACACCGCCACATGGCGGTGTATTTGCGTTATTGCACCTGGATAAACCAATTCGGATGCGTCGACAGCAAATCTATCCCAGCATCCAGAACCCGTCTGTATTCTAAAAAGCGTTCTTTATCCTGGGCCCCCAGGTTGCTGATTGCCGGCAACTTGACAGTCATGGGATTAACGTGTTTCCCATCTTTAATGATTTCATAGTGCAAATGCGGACCCGTGGACAGTCCTGTTGAACCGACGTATCCGATGGTTTGTCCCTGTTTTACGGTGGTGCCAACGACGACACCCTTGGCAAATTTAGACATATGCGCATACAATGTTTCGTATGATGCATTGTGGCGCAGCTTTATATAGTTTCCATGCCCATTGTTATAGCCGCGTGCCACAACACGTCCAGCCCCCGCGGCAGGAATTGGTGTACCGGTTGATGCGCGAAAGTCTACGCCCTTGTGCGCGCGCGTGTACCCCAGCACAGGATGTTTGCGCCGGTTAGAAAAGCTGCTGGTTACGCGCGCATTGTTAATTGGTGTCCGCTTCAGCGATTTTATCGCGCCATTCCCGTTTTCGTCATAATAGCCAACCTTGTCATCAGCCGTGCGGAATCGGTACATTTTGACATTCCCGCGCAGTGCTTCGAATTGTACGGCCAGTACGCGCCCGTTTTCCACCTTTTTCCCATCGGCATAATTTTCTTCGTACAATACGGAAAAATGCTGGCCAGCGCGGACGTCACGTTCAAAGTCCATTTCAAACGCCAGTAAATCGTACACTTCGGCCAGTATTCCATCTGGGATGCCGGCGCGTCCGCCCGCCAGATAAAAACTGTCCCCGTCGCGAATTTCCCCAGATTTATATACTGCGCGACGATCTGGTTCGATATCCTGCGAACTGCACAGCCATTCCCCGGCATCGTTACAGGTTATTTCCACCCGGCGCCACGGCGACGGGATTATGACGATTTTATTTACCGCGGCGTCCGCGCTGGGGCGGACAAATTCGATTTTATCACTATCTGCGCGCAAACTGGTAATGTCGGCATCAGACTTCAAAACCTGGGCAATTTTCAGAACGTCCGCGTTTGAAAAACCCTGGTCGATTAACAATTGCGACAGTGTATCGCCCGCCGCGACCACAACCACCGCCGTATGGGCGTCAGAATCGTCGGTCGATATGTCAAATTGATGCGTGTTCGATCGCGCCATGACCAGCACAACCGCCGCCACAGCCAGTATTACTGCCACAGTTGCGACCACACGGGCCACCGTTGCAGAATTCAGAATGTCTTTTACTTTTTTCATGCATCGGATTATAATGGCTTTATGGACGCAAATCAAGCATTTGAAATTTTATCTAAATCGGGCGGATTGCATGCGGCCCGTATTGTTACTGAAAACACGGATAAATTTTCCAGATTATCCGTCTGGCGCATGGCGCGTGCATTGCGTCGTGGCGTTCCTGTGGCCAAGATAATTCATCAGAAATGGTTTTATGGATTGCGATTTTACACGAACAAATACACACTGGACCCGCGTCCTGATACAGAAACACTGGTTATGGCGGTGATTGCAGATGTGCCGAATAAAAATGCTGATATATCCATTCTGGATTTGGGTACAGGAACCGGATGTATCGCGGCGGCGTTGGCCAAGAACCTGGGCGGTGCGCACGTGGTTGCGATTGACCGGTCGCGTCGTGCGGCACGTGTTGCCCGTAAAAATATTCGCAACCTGGGATTATCTGGGCGCGTTGATGTCCAGATTGCCAATTTTGCGCGTCCGCGGGCGATTTCTGGACATTTTGATATAATTGTATCAAATCCACCATACATTGCGCGCGGTGATACGCGTGTTGATACAGGGGCAATGCATGACCCGAAAATCGCACTGTATGCCGGAAATAATGGTTTTGCGGCGTACGCAGATATTGCCAAGAATGCCCGCAATTGGATACGACCTGGCGGCCGGATATATCTGGAAATTGGCGATGGGGCGGGTCAGGGCGTACAAAAAATATTCACAGACGCCGGATGGATATTTGTCAATCAATTGCCTGATTTGGCGGGTATTAATCGTGTGATGATATTTTCTGGTCCAAAATAAACCAGGCGTCCCATCGGGACGCCAAATTTATTCGGCCAGTGTTCCAACAGACATAGTTATGCGTCGGATACCACTGCTGATAGATTTTTCCTTGTTAACACGTGCGCGGATAATCTCGCCCGTGTGCCAGACGTGTGTTCCGCCACACAGTTCACATGATACGTCGCCGGCGGTAATAACCTTGACCGTGTCACCGTATTTTTCGCCGAACAGCGCCATTGCGCCGCGTTCTTTGGCCGCATCCAGTGACATTTCTTCGTGGGATACAGGCATATCTGCACGAATCCACTGGTTGACCAAGTCTTCGACCGCCTGTTTTTCTTCGGCCGTCATTGCGCGTCCGAACGAGAAATCGAATCGCACAGAATCAGGCGAAACCTTGGACCCACGTTGTTCAACGTCCTCATTTAATACGTGGCGCAGTGCGGCCTGTAACAGGTGCGTTGCCGTGTGTGCACGCGCAGTTTGTTGCCGCACGTTGGGGTTGATAACAGTTTTAACAGTGTCACCAATTGCCAGTGGCGCGACCAGGGTCCCTTTGTGAATTACGACATTGTCGACACGTGCGGCCTCGGCCACGTTCATGACGACTGCATCGCCACGGGTTAAATCACCACTGTCGCCGACTTGGCCGCCCTGGGTTCCATAAAAATTGGTTTTATCCAGCGCCACTTCCACGGCATCGCCCGGATTTGCAGACTGGACAAATTCGCCGTCACGCAAAATCGCCAATACTTTTGATTCTATGTTGTTATCAGGCGCATACTTGGTTGAATCATCTGTTGCCGGTAATTCCGATTGTGATTCCCACAGTACGCGTGTACCCTTGGTGTTGGCGCGACTGCGTTCTTTTTGTTCGGCCATGGCGCGTTCAAATCCGTCTGTGTCCACGGTGATATTTTTATCGCGCAAAATCATTTGGGTTAAATCCAGTGGAAATCCGTACGTATCAAACAATTTAAACGCCACGTCGCCCGGCAGAACGCCGTTATGCACACGCGGAATTTCGACATCCAGTAATTTGATACCATTTTGCAACATATCCGCAAAAGCATTTTCTTCGTTTTGGATAATTTCGACAACGCGCTGTTCTTCACGTGCCAGTTCTGGATACGCGCCGCCCATTTCTGTGACCAACGCCGGATACAGGCGCGATAACAACGCCCCCCGATGCCCCAAGATTTGTCCATGGCGCATTGCGCGACGCAGAATTCGACGAATTACGTACCCGCGGTCTGTATTGCTGGGGATTACGCCATCCGCAATTGCGAATCCAACCGCACGCAAATGATCGGCGATAATTTTGAAAGACGGTGTATTTTCGTCTGTTTTTTTTACCCCGACAACATCTTCGGTGGCGCGCATCAGATTGACGAACAGATCTGTGTCATAGTTATCGACACATCCCTGCATAATCGCGGCCCATCGTTCCAGCCCGGCGCCAGTATCGACATTTTGCCGGGGCAGTGGCGTCAAATTCCCGTTTGCATCGCGATCATATTGCATAAAGACGTTGTTCCAGATTTCAACCCATCTGTCATCTTCGTTTTCGATTGCGTCGCCAAAGTCATAGAATATTTCGGTACACGGCCCGCACGGTCCGGTATCCCCAGCCGACCACCAATTATCTTTATCGCCCATTCGAATTGCGTCTTTGCCGGCAACCTGGTGCCAGATTTGTGCAGATTCATCATCGCTGACATGTGTTGTAACGCGTAACCGTGCCGGATCCAGCCCCAGCACACGTGTCAACATATCCCATGACATTTTTATGGCATCTGCCTTGAAATAGTCACCAAATGACCAATTCCCCAGCATTTCAAAGAATGTATGGTGACGGCCGTCGAATCCGACTTCGTCTAAATCATTATGTTTACCACCGGCACGGATACATTTCTGCACATCGGCGACACGCGGTGCGAACGCGGGTTCGGTGCCCTGCAGAATGCCTTTCCATGGTACCATGCCCGCGACTGTGAACATTAATGTCGGGTCGTTTGGTATCAGCGATGCAGACGGCACAATCTGGTGCCCGTGTGATTCAAAATATTCCAGAAATGTTTTTCGAATGTCGTTATAGTTCATTGTTCTAATTCCTTGTTTCATATGCGCCGTTAAATAACAGGTGCAATTTTATACGTATTAATTGTGTGTTTCAACAGATTTGTAATTAGATACTATTTGATACATCAGCCCTGGCGGGCCGCCGCATCCAGTGCCGTGCGCATCAACGCATCGTATTTCGCCAACACGCGCCGCAGATGTTCATCCACATTACGCACCGGTCGTGCCAGTCGCCCATACTTTATCCGTGATGTATCAATTTCATTTTTGATATAGTTCACCTGGTCCATATAGATTGGAACCGCATCTGGGTTTTCGTGTCGTGCAAACATGTTCAAATATGACCACATCATCATATCCACCGGCGCCCGCCAATCCAGGGAATCGTCAATCTTGCGAATTGCGTCAACGAACGTGCCGACAACATTGAACATTTTTCGCAGTGTCTTGCCCCGAACCAGCGTGCCAGCAAAACCAATGTGTGGACGCATCAGAATGGTATTTTCGCCGTCGATATCAATGTCGGACGGGTTGTCCATCGCGTGCAGCAATTCACAGACCCGATGCCGAATAACAATTGTGTTCTGGATTATTGCAAAGTTATCAGGCGACACCCCCGGTATTTCCAGGTCCGTTAATATATCGTCGTCATCACAGTATATAACCCATTCTGGCATCTGCCCTGAACACATTGCCGCATCAGCGATTGCCATTCGCGCCCCCAGTGTTCCGATATTTTCTGTGCCGTTGATGATTTGCAAATCGCCACAATACCCCAGTCGTCTAATTTGGCGCCGCGATACAGTTTCCATTGGATTGTCGTTATATATCACCAACATGAATTTTTGCCGCAGTCGCCCCAATGCCGGCACGGATATCCGTAACAGATCCGTATTCACAGTCGTTAATCCAACAACGATATTATTTTTTTTGCGCATCATAGGCATGATTGTAAATAAAAGTTTATCAAATTGCAATCGCTTACTTTTTTATGATATAATAAGATGAATTAAACAGTGGCCAAAGGAATCACACAAAATGAAACCGACAATGTTATTTGCAATAGTTGCACTGACGGCGATTGTACTGGTGTCGTCATTTGGGCTGCAGCTGGCGCCGAACGATGCGATTGTTGTTGCGCCTGATGTTGTTGGCAATGTTTTGTACGTATGCCCGGGGGCCAGTACGTTTTGGGACAGTTTTTCGGCGGCGTTACAGCCATTTCAACGATATATGATTATCGGGTTGTTTTTTGTATTAATGCTGTTGCTGTTCAGTTGGGGGTGGGCACTGTACCAGAATTTGTTGTCTGATTCATTCAAGCGGGACAGCTTTAAAAAACCGTGGCAATTGACCAAGTGGCTGTTTTGGGTGTGCGTTATTGTGACCATATTTGTGATGACGCCGAATTATTTTCGCAGTGTACACATCGGCAATACGCCTGGGGAATGGGTGTTGTGCGATTCAGACACACCGGGTGCGCGTGCGGTCTATGCGGACACTGTCACGCCATAGGGTTGAATTGTTATGTTTTTTGTCAACATTAATAAAAATCATCACTGGTTAAATATACTCTTGACTTAAATCCCCGAATTCTCTACGATTCGGGTAAGCAGGACGGGCAATGTCCATGGAATAGAACGGGTTGCGGTGTCACATATATGACAAAGGCACGGTTACCGCGATGTTGGATTCCATTGGCATTGCCTGGGGACTGCCGGACACCTTGTATAAATTTATATGAAAGGAGAAACAACATGAACAAACAGCAATTGATCGAAGCAATCGCAAATGAAGTAGATGTAACCAAGGCTGCGGCTGCGGCATGCTTGGATGCGTTTATCAACACTGTTACAAAAGTACTGAAGAAAAAGGGCGAAGTTCGCTTGGTCGGTTTCGGTACATTCACAACAGCAAAGCGCAAGGCTACGACTGGCCGTAACCCACAGACGGGCGCTGCGATTAAAATCCCGGCTTCTACTCAGCCAAAGTTCAAACCGGGCAAGGCATTGAAAGATGCATTGAATTAATAAAAATTCCGCCAACCGGCGGAATTTTTTTATGCATTAATATTCTGTTGACGCACGTCGATAAAAATCCAGCCCAAATAAAAATATTTGTAACATCGTTTGCGGCGGAATTTTTTCTATACCTTTTTCATAGTTCGCCAATTTCGTCGCCGGTATACCCATTTTTCGTGCCAATAATCCGCGCGACAGTCCGGTACACGTGCGCGCCGCCTGCAAGAAAAATCCCGGTTGGAAATCTGCGTTTGTGTTAAATATGTGTTCCAGCTTTTTCATCTTGACCATTCTGTCCCCCGTTTTTATAAAAACACCGCCGTGATGAGTGGCGGTTGGAGGTTAAGAGCTATTACAAGAAATAGTGCTGCTTATTCAGTATATTCGCAACCCTCCAACCTGTGTTGGAGTCGTTCTTGTATCGAGGCTCTTACACCCCACATTGGTAATCATCCAATGCGTGACCATTATAGCATTTATGTTTATATTTGCCATAAAAATTTATGAGACTTGAATTTAATTCAAACAGTATATACAATAAGGACATAAAAAAGGAGTTTCATATGTGGGTTGCAATTGCTGTTATCGCGGTAATTTTATTGTATTTTGTTATTGTGTACAACGGACTGGTCGCGCGCCAGAATCAGGCACGCGAAGCATGGTCGACAATTGATACACAGTTAAAACGCCGTTATGATTTAATACCGAATCTGGTTGAATCTGTACGTGGTGCGGCAAAACACGAACGCGAAACACTGGAATCTGTGACCCAGGCGCGTGATGCCGCCATGCGGGCCAATGGGGCCAGTCGCGCAGATGCAGAAAACAAACTGACAGAAACATTAAAGAGTCTGTTTGCGATATCTGAAAATTATCCGACATTGCGCGCGAATGAAAATTTTCTGGAACTGCAGCGTGAAATTGCCGACACTGAAACAAAAATCCAGGCCGCACGCCAGTTCTATAACAGTGTTGTCATGGCACTGAATACCCAAATAGACCAGTTTCCATCAAACATCATTGCGCGTATGTTCAACATAACGCCAGAAAAACTGTTTGAAATGAATGAATCTGAAAAGGCGACACCAACAGTTAAATTTTAACTGTTGATATAAAATGCTTGATTTTTGTTAAAAAACACTATAAACTGGACCCCGCTGGATAACCAGAACTGATTAAGTTATGTGTACTTTTGGTCACATATTACGATAAGGATTCTGTGAAATGTCTGGCACCATAAAAACCAAAAGGATGAAATTATGGCAAGAGCAGGCGCAAAGCGCAGCACCAGAAAATTAAAAATCGGACGCAGTCTGGGCGTCAACCTGTGGGGCCAGGCAAAATCCCCATTTAACAAGCGTAAATATAAACCGGGCCAGCATGGACCAACATCGCGTGGCGGTAATTCGTCTGATTATGCAAAGCAGATGCGTGCCAAGCAGACTTTAAAGGGTTACTATGGCAACATCGGCGAAAAGAAATTCCACAAATATTATGACGAAGCGAACAACATGCGCGGTGACACACCAGATAATTTGATTGGGTTGCTGGAACGTCGCTTGGACGCGGTTGTGTATCGTGCGAAATTGGCGCCGACGGTTTTTTCTGCCCGCCAGTTGGTCAGCCACGGTCACATCTATGTCAATGGCAAACGCGTGAAAATCGCATCGTACCAGGTTAAACCAGGCGATGTCATCACCGTCAGTGACAAGGCAAAACAGATGCCGTTGGTTGTTTTGGCGCTGGAATCGGGCGAACGCAATTGGCCGGACTATATCAATGTGGACAGTGCGAACTTTACCGCGACATTTACGCGTGTACCATTGTTCGAAGACGTCCCATATCCTGTCCAGATGTTCCCGGAACTGGTCGTCGAATTCTATTCTCGTTAATAATAACGCGACAGAATTTAATCCCGCCCATCCGGCGGGATTTCTTTTTACTGGCAAAATTTGCATAAACAATATAATATAAGACGCAAAAGGATTTATTATGTCAGATAAAGTTGTTCTAACTGGAATCAAACCAACCGGCACCCCGCATTTGGGGAATTATGTCGCCGCGCTGAAACCATTGGTTGAAATGGCAAAAACAAACAAAACATTTGTGTTTATTGCTGATTTGCACGCATTAAATATTATCCACGACCCCGCCCAGATTAAACAGCATACGTACGAAATCGCGGCAATACTGATGGCGTTGGGACTGAATCTGGATAACGCCGTGTTATTCCGTCAATCCGATATTGTCCAGGTTTCTCAACTGGCGATGATGCTGATGAACGTCACGCCAAAGGGGCTGATGAATCGCGCCCATTCGTACAAGGCGGCGGTTGATAAAAATACCGCCATTGGTGCCGATGTGGATGCGGGCGTTAATATGGGGCTGTATACGTATCCGATACTGATGGCGGCCGATATATTGCTGTATAATTCGGACATTGTGCCGGTGGGTGCCGACCAGAAACAGCATGTCGAATTTGCGCGTGATATCGCGGGATACTTTAACCATACCTATGGCGAAACGTTCAAATTGCCTGAACCCATGATTGGCACAGATACAGGCATCATCCCGGGACTGGACGGACGAAAGATGAGCAAATCGTACGATAACGTTATCCCGTTATTCGCGCCAGAATCAGAACTGAAAAAGAAAATTATGCGCATCATTACCGACAGCAAATTGCCGGAAGAGGCGAAAAATCCAGACGAATCCACAATATTCCAACTGTATAAACATTTTGCCGATGAAAATGAAACCACAGATTTTCGTGCGAAATTCGAACGTGGTGGCATGGGATACGGCGACGCGAAAAAGATTTTATTTGAAAAAATAAATTCTGTATTGGCCGCCCCGCGGATGGAATATGAACGCCTGGTGGCAAATACGGCGGAACTGGACCCCATTTTGGCGGCCGGTGCGGCGCGCGCGCGCAGCGTTGCTGAAAAAACATATGAACGTGTTCATCGTGCAATGTTGGGATAATGCTGGTATAATAACCAGAAATACATACAAACCAAGGGAGAGAATATGAAAAACGCATTAATCTGGACGGGCAGTGTGATTGGTGTTGGCGCGGTGTTGGCGCTGGTGTTTGGGTGGCTGGACAAACCGACAACGCCACGCGTAATATCGGTCAATGGCGAATGTTTGACCACTGCACCCAAAGACAGAACGGCAATCACGCTGCGCGTGACGACGCTGGATAAGTCTGCGGCGACATCGATGAAGCTGGCTACCGCCAAAATTAACGAGATTACAAATTATCTAAAGACCCAAGATGTGCAAATGCAGACGACAGAATTCAATTCCTATGAACGCAGCGAATGGAACAGCAAACTGGAAAAATCGGTTGTCTTGGGCACAGAAACAACAATCGCGGTCGAAGTATCGGCGGATAATATCGAAACAATCGAAAATATATTGTCTCAGTTTGCGGGCCAAGAAGACGTATATTCTGAAAATTTGCGCATGTACACCAGCGCCGAAGTGATGAAGCCAATATTGGAAAATTGTTTGGCAACGGCGGTTGAAAACGCACGCGAACGTGCGGGTGCACTGGCGGCGGGCGATGGACGCCGTGCGGGCGATATGTTAAGTGTATCGTACAATGTTTCTAATTCTGCGGCGGTCCAGCCACGGGCATCAAATTTCTTGGCGGCGTCTGCCAAGATGGTTGTTGCCGATGCCGCTGTTAATGCCACGGGCAGCATCGTTGCCAAAGATACCGAGGTTTCTGTCACGGTATCCGCAACATTTGAAATACAGTAGTAATAATGAATGAAATTGTCGCCGCGTTCATAGAATATCTGGCACAGACCAAGAATTATTCTGTGCACACGGCGACGGCGTACGAAACGGACGTACGTGATTTTATAAAATTCTATTCAAACTATACGGGCGGTCCGATTGAATTGACCGATATCGCGCGTGCAGACACGGTTGTGTTTCGGGCGTGGCTGGCGGATTGCCAGCGTCGTGGGCATTCTAATAAATCTATGGCGCGCGGGCTATCGGCGCTGCGTGGATTTTACAGATACCTGGCGCGCTATCATAATATCAAGAACAGCGCAATTGGTCTGATGTCGTCGCCACGTGTCCCGCGCAAATTATCCAAGGCCATTGACATTGATGATGTGCATGATATGCATGATGCAATCCGTCAAATTGATGACCGTGCGCCATGGATTGCGGCGCGTGATTGGGCGTTGGTCATATTGATGTTCGGGTGTGGACTGCGTATATCCGAAGCGCTGTCGTTAAAAAACGCCGATGTTCGTGGTCGCCCAGATGCATTGCGCATCGTGGGCAAGGGCAACAAAGAACGCATTGTTCCGATATTGCCTGTGGTATTGGATGCAATTGACCAGTATATTCGGTTGCGTCCGTTCGGAACCGCGCCAGACGATGCACTGTTTCGCAGTGTGCGGGGATTGCCGATGTCCCCACGCATGGCGGAAAAGGTTGTTGAAAAGTTGCGGCATTATCTGCAACTGCCTGATTATGTAACCCCGCATGCACTGCGACATACATTTGCGACGGCGATGTTATCGGGCGGTGCTGACTTGCGCAGTTTACAAGAATTATTGGGGCATGCATCATTATCCACGACCCAGTTGTATACGCGCGTCAACCTGGACCAGATTCAAGATATTTACATGCATTCGCATCCGCGCGCAGATGACGAATAGAATAAAAAACGCCCCAACGGGGCGTTTCACAGATGCGCTATAAGCCGGATTCTGTTCTGCCGCTGGCCCAGTCGTTTCCAACCACGCCAGGGTAGCGAGCATAATTAGTCTGCATATCATGTTACCACAATATGTCTTGCCTTCTACCCGTCCCCAACCTGGGACTCGTTCCAGGGGACCTATTTGAAGTTGCTGCGCGCAGAGATTGCCCGTTTCACCCGATATATTTCAATCGATTCGTCACTGTTGCTCTAATCGTCGGGTCGCCCCGCTCGGTCATTAGCCGATACGCTGTCCCATGCAGTCCGGACTTTCCTCCAGCCGATTATTCATCGTGCCAGCTATGCTCCACGCATCTGCGGACGCTATGTTAGCATTTTTTTTAACAAATTCAATTAAAAAGCCCCATTGTCCGGATTTTTTTACTTGCAACACCAAGCACATTTTTCATAAAATAAACAAGAAAAGAGAAAAAGAAGTGGGAATAATGTCCAGATTATTGCGTATATTATCGGCGGTGTTTTTACTTACATTATCGGGGGGTGGCGCGTTCGCGGGCGCGTATATGTGTCCGGCGCATATGATGTACACGCGTTGCAAACCTGATTATTATTTGGATGACTGTGGTAATCATCGCGACGGGCGTATTCTGGATGTCGCGGATTTGGAAATGAATAACCAGTGTTTACCGTGCCCAAATGGATATCAGTGTGATGGCGAACGTGCATGTCCTGGTACTGGTACGACGGCGGTGATCATATCATATAACCTGAATGGGGGCACTGGTACAACGCCATCTGATACAATATGCACTACAGAATCGACATGCGTGTTAAATAATGGTAATACGAACTCATTTCGTCGTGCGGGTTATGTGTTATTGGGTTGGGCCACCAGTGCATCTGGGACCCCATCATGGACGATTACGGCCACGGCTAATGATACTGTTTATGCAATATGGTCTGCATGTACCGGTGCCACGTTCAAGCCTGAACGTGTTGTCGCAACAGGTGGATGCACTGCGTGCCCATCGATATATGACGATAATACATCGCCGGCCAAGACATCAGTATATCAGTGCCAGGTGCGAACAACCGCGGGATACTATATCGCAAATGAGCACGACAGCACAGAAACCCAGTGCACTGGCGCGAATTATTGTCCCAGTGAATTGGTGGATTATGGTTCGAAAAATGCGCCCTACGCGTGCCCTGATGATGGCGAACATCCTAAAACAACGCCATGGCCCGATAACTACTATAACCCAACGATGGATTACATCGCGTTGCAGACATGGCGTACTGGACAGCAGGCGATAACAGATTGCAGGGTGAATTACCAGTTTCAGAATGAACGTGGACAGTTGCGTGTCGAAGACATCAGGTATAATCCTGAGACTGATGAGTACGATAACATAGATGGTAATAGTCCATATTATATGAAATTGCACCCGGGCTATTATGGCAGACAACAGGTATATGATCCTTCTGGATGTAATGCAAACACCGCTAGTGGCAAAAGAATGCTGTATAGAGAGGCCGTACCATGCCCCGCGGGCAGTTATTGTCCTGGTACGTGGCCAGATTTTGTGCCGGATTGTAATAATCCTGATTATCAGTACACCGAGACGAACTTTATTTACACGTGCCCCAGTACGTACGCATCATCTGCGGCCCAGTCGACATCTATAAACGCGTGCTATCTGAACACGACGGCGGGAAAATACGTTGCGACGGCGGGCGCGGGCCAGGTAACATGCCTGGCGGGCGGGTACTGTGCGGGCGGGACCAAGGTGTTCTATAACGGCACCGGCGGTCGTACCGCATGCGTCATTGGGTCATACAGTGAAACCGGGTCTTCGACGGGCTGTATCGCGTGCCAGGATGGAACAACCACCAGTGCCGCTGGGTCGGCAACGTGTAATGCCACGTGTGCAAATGCAACCGATTCCCAGGGTGATGATGCCGTAAAATCATGGGCCGATGCCACATGGAATACAAACAACACTGTGACAAATCTGTGCGTTGCGGTATCGTGCCGGGGTGGTGCCGAAGGTCACTATTTGGATTCTGGCAATTGTCCACGGTGCGACAGTTTGGCGAATGGTCTGTATCCGCGCAGCGCGAACAGTGGAACCACCGGCGGGACCGAGGCATGCTTTATGTACACAGACAGTATTGCCGGTCATTATATCGCGACTGAACGTGCAGATACGGCAACACCATGCCCGTTGGGCCAGTACTTTGCAGGGTCTGACACTGCGGTTATCCACTATGGCCAGACATCACACTGTGATACGTGTCCAGATAATACATATGCAGATCATACCGGTATGACGCAGTGTACGCCATGTTTGGAAAACTATACAACATACGGCGAAAAGATATCTGCATCTGCGTGTCGGATTCAGTGCCAGGGGGGATCATACCTGGCGACGGCGAACGCAACGCGTTGCACGGATGTTGGTCCGTCTTATTGGGCGCCCCAGGCTTGGGTAACCCAGGGATCGGTCGGAACACGAAATAGGTGCCCTGATGGTATGACGACGATCGGGTATGGTGCTGGCGCGGATGAATCTGGGGATTGCGGTCGCGTGTTGCATATTGGCGATGGCAAGTTGTACCTGCGCAGTGGGAAAAAGACGGAATTGTCACTGAATGTAAAAATTGGCGACACGACGTACTATGGGAACATGTCAACAGAAGATAATTATATG
Organism: uncultured Alphaproteobacteria bacterium; assembly: GCA_944390185.1. Classification (GTDB taxonomy): domain Bacteria; phylum Pseudomonadota; class Alphaproteobacteria; order Rs-D84; family Rs-D84; genus Enterousia. The sequence continues at coordinate 28,221 of CALXPA010000003.1, forward strand.
AGCGATGGTATAACCCAGCGTCTGAAGATAAACATTGATGGCACAGAATATTCGGTCTATGACGACAGTGGTGCATCGTATTTGGGGGGTGATGAACCATCGGTAACATTGGATCCGAATGTCGTACCTGCGTCAATCAGCCCCAGTAATTATAATTCTGCGACGGGGATGGCGTGGTCTGCGACATTCGCGGATGGCACTGTTGTCAGCGGTAATGGCGCATGCGATGCAACAACGGCATCAAATGGTGATATCTCGGCAACTGGATTCAGCCCCAGTGGCAGTGGTACCGGATGTTGGTGCCGGATAGAGAACCCAGCAGAGGGCGCGCGTTGGGTATACGCAACGACGGTTTCGCAATGTTCGACCAAGTGCGGATATATGTGCGCAAATAATATGAAGGGCAGCAGCAGCAAGAACATAACATACCGTTCGAATTTATATTCTACGGCTGGGTTACTATAGGTTATGTAAGACGGGGCGCGGGGGCCGGCGTTCTTCTTACTTGTCATCCCGCGGCTTGACCGCGGGATCCAGGTGAATAGAGTCCTGTGCGTCAGCACAGACAACAGCGGTTTGTGTCGCTGCGCGACGGGTTAATTAACCTGGGCCCCGCGATCAAGTCGCGGGGTGACAAAATAATGCCTGCGGCGCAAGGGATCCCGGCCTGCGCCGGGATCCAATGCACCGCAGGTTTTACGTCCGGTATTTGTCTTTTCTGTCATCCCGTGGCGCGGTTCTCGGCGTTCTTCTTACTTGTCATCCTGCGACTTGACCCTCGGCGTTCTTCTTACT
>CALXPA010000004.1 GCA_944390185.1 uncultured Alphaproteobacteria bacterium
GGGTTGTAGCTCAGTTGATAGAGCGCTACGTTCGCATCGTAGAGGTCGTGGGTTTGAGTCCCATCAGCTCCACCAAGTTATTTTTCTGTCGCCCCAGGTGGGTGTTTTTTTATTTTTGTGATCGTATAAACGACCAATAATCACAGAAAAATATTGACAAGTGTGCCACATGCGCGTTAGTATATCAGGCAGATTTGTAAAGTCTGGGGGATATGGCGGAATGGTAGACGCTGAGGACTTAAAATCCTTTGGTTATTGCAACCGTGTGGGTTCGAGTCCCACTATCCCCACCACAAGTCGAATGGCTTTGGATGTGTAGCTCAGCTGGTTAGAGCGCTTCGTTCACATCGAAGAGGTCGTTGGTTCGAGTCCAATCACATCCACCAGATTAATTAATAAAAAACGCCACAAACTGTGGCGTTTTTTATCAGCGTAATCCCTTGGCCCGGCAACACGCAGATGCGGCACTGCGCCAATCAGAATATTTCTTGGCCGGGGTACGTAAATCCTGCCATGCCTGCCACCCGCTGCACCGCTTGTTCGTGCCGGTACCACTGCATTTAACATATCGACGCAGTGTGCATGTTTGGGTGGACGTTTTGCCTGTGTCGGTTGTACAGCGCACAACAACAGTCTGGTTTTTTGCGTCGCCCTGGCCCAGTTCTTTGGATGACAATAACTGGTACGCACTGGCCGATGCGGTGAACGTTAATGCGATTAATAATGATGACATTAGTTTTTTCATGACACACCACCCCCTGGTAATATCATTATAGTGTGTTGGTGAAAAAAACACAACGGGGAATTATTCTTGCGCGATGGCGGTTGTCCACGGCGTGTCATTCATAACCAGATAATACAATTCTGGGGCGTCAGAGCCCGGATTCCTGATAATTGGTCGTACAATATAAATGTCAACGTTGCATGCGTGTTCGTTTTGTTCTGTTTGAATCTGGGTTAAATTATAGTGAAATTTGTCCGCATAGTCCATCGCCTGCAGATATGCGGCATCGTCATCGGCGGGATTGACCGAATCGCCCAACCACATCAGCCACATGCCATAGTTGACGACATTTTCTTGGCCCTGTAAATCATCTGCCGATAACAGTGTCAGTGGCTTAAATTCGATGTCGTTTGTGAATTCCCCAGTACTGGTTTCTGTATAATCGTACATGTCGCCCAGAAATTGCAGCGCGCCATATATCAGGCCACCGGTGCGTTCCATACGCCCCAGCATACCAATGTTACGCATCGTTGACTGGAACAGCCAATCGCGTATACGGCCGGACGTAGTGCTGCTGCGTGCGATACGTGCCGCAGATTCCAATGTGCGCCCACCGGTGTTTGCGGCGCGTAATGCGCGCCACGCCCGTGCGATAATATTACCACGTTGTGCCGGACGCAGACCGCGCAGCGCACGTCGATACTGGTTCAAAGATGAAAATGTTTCGGTTGCTTGGCGATATTGACGGACCTGGTCGCTGGTCTGTTCCATTGTGCGCATGGTTTGGGCATAGTTTTCAACCCGAGACAACTGGGCGGCGTATCCGGCCGCATCGGTGGCGCGGTCAATATTGCGTAATTCAGCAGATGCCCGCGCATATTCATTTGCAACACGAATATAATCCCGGACGGCGTCTGTCTGGCGCAATGTGCGCATTGTCCCGGACAAGTTTTTCAATGTACGTGATGCGCGTGCGGCCTTGGTCGCGCCCAATATCGCGGTGCCGCCGCCGGCCGTGGCCACAGTTATGGCAACGTCCAGACCAATTTCTGCGTATGAAATCCATTGCAGGTTTGCGTCACCCGCCACGTAATAGTCGTTTGTATCATCGTCCAGTCCAGTGGTCGCAACCCCCGCCAAGTTTATCATATCGTTGTCGCCCGCCAGGGCGGTTTTGCTGGTACATCTGTCGTTTTTTGGATATATCTGGTCTATGTTATCATTTATCCATCGCAGTGATATTGTGTTATTCTGGTTCGGACCAACAAAGTCATCCAATGCGCCGTGTTCAACAACCATAATCGCGTACCATGCCGGGTCTGTGTTCGTCCATATTGCGTCGTCGTTCGGGGTGCCAATGGATGGATTGGGATCGCCGCCCGGCATTGCGCGGCGTTCGGCCAGTGCAATACGCTGGGCCAGGATTTTCGGCTGGGTCTCGTAGTTTATTATAATCTGGCGACCGCCGGGAAAAGTATATTCAATTGGTAAAAACTGGATTGTGTCATCGTCGGCAACAGACTGTATTTCTGGACACGCCATCACCGTGCGTAATGTATCGGCCGATGCAAACGTGTTATAAATCCACTGGCGAATGGTTTGTTCATCATCTGTTTCAGATACGGTATTCGCCGTGTTGGCCAATGCCGTTGCAAACGCCGCAGTCGCGCATTGCGTGTCATCCGGCGTGACGTCGGCGCAATATGCCGTGTGCATTATGCATAAAAAGCAAACAAAAAATGCGCAGTATAACCGTATCACAATTACAATGATGTGTTTTGTTCTATGCCGGGACCACAGGTTTGTATAATCTTGTTACGTTCGTTTTGCAAACGTTGAATCAATGTGTTATACGGATCCAGTGGCGGTGCATTGTTGGCGTCAACAGGAACGCACGTATTACCACTGCGGCGATATCCGTTGGTACAGTTCCAGTCCCAGCATATGTCATTTACATTTTCAGTATAATCAATATATCCTGTGTATTCAGCGGGTGGCACCGTGTTGTCACAAATCCGAACAACGCATTCGGGTGACCAAAAGTCATCCAGCCATAATCCGTCCCACCATGATGCGGCGTCGTCGTTGCCCCCCTGCAGACACTGGCGAACACCGGGAATTATTGCCCGGACAGAACCGTCGTCAGATTCAACGCCACAAAACATATAATCGCCAATATCGGCATAGCGTTCACCCTGGTTAAATTGTGTGTGGCAACATGTGAATAATCCTGTAACCGGATCATGCAGACAATCTGTTTCTGAAAATAACTGGGAACCGGAAAGTATACCGCCGATGACCGCGCCGCCAACTGCGCCGATACCGGTGCCGATTACGGGAAAAATACTGCCCACGCTGGCCCCCAACGCGGCGCCACTGGCCGTGCCTAGTACGACGTCACCTGCGCCATGTTCGTCGTCGCCCGCAACCGATCCATAAATCCCGGCCGCCCCACCAACAATCCCCAATGCTGCGCCCGCCCGGGCCATGCCGGACATATTACCCCAATTTGTTCGTATGCCGCCAACGCGCCCCGCCTGTTGGTTTGCCTGGGCGGCGGCATCCGCGGCCGCCGCGGGTGCGGTTGCTGCTTGGGACCCTGCTGGGCTATTTGGTGCCGCTGCGCCTGCTGCTGCTGCGGCGGCTGCCTGGTCAAAATAATCAGCAGGCATATCCTTGGTGCCACTAACAAACTGGCCCGTGCGACCATCAAAATAATGTTTGTCCTTTAGGCTCTGGGCCAATTGTACATTGGGGTCGTCATATCGGGCGGCAATCGCACCCGGGGCGTATATCCCGATAATACAGATGGCAAAAAAACATATTGGTATGCGCATTAGTATGATCCCTGCAGTTGTGCGACGCATGCTGTAAATGGTGTATTGCTGGACTGGCACTTTCGCAGTGTTGCCAAATCAGCGTTCAATACCGCCATGTCACGCGGGGCCTGTTGCGCACAATATGCGTTGACGCGTTGATCCTGTTGTGCGGTTACCGATTTCAGGTTTAACGGTTCGTACGCAGATGCATCCTTGTACGGGGCATATCCGGCCGCCTGGTTTTGAATCTGTTGGGTAAACGTCAAGTCATTCGCAGTGGTTGGAAAGTCTGCCCGTGCCAGCGTTGTTGTGTTTTGATTTGCAGATTGCAGATTTTGCAGTTCTTGTTTGCGCTGTTCCATTTCGCGCATCCACGCGTTTGGCCCAGATGTTGTTGTTGCCTGTTGTGTGGGCATCGTGGCCGTGGCGTTGCCCGCAGCATTCGTTGCGTTATAATCGTAATAGTTTGGGCCCGTGGCACTGGGGAATGGGGTCGGATTTGCCCCTGGTGTTACATAAGAGTGCTGGGACACGTATTTTTCGAATTCTGTATCAATATATCCGGCGCATGGGGTCACATAGTTATGATTCGGCAGACTGGCCAGCTGGACCGTTATTGTTGGGCGGGCGTCATTTACATCCATACCAACGCAATTATCGCGCGATGCGCAATATGACGCAATCAGCGCCGCAACCACTGTTTGACAATCGGTTGTGTCAACATCAATGCCCTGGACATAGACGGGCACGGGCAGGCGCTGGTTGTATGGGGCATCCGGACTCCAAAACGGGTTGGTTGAATAGTTTTGTACGTTTTGAATCAGTCCGTATTTTGAAAATGGTGTGGTCGTGTTTGAAAATGTTGTCGCCATCGCGGCCCCGGGAATAATCCCGCAAAACGCCATAATCCAGGATAAAATAGTTTTTTGTTTCATTCTCTGGCCCCGTGTTTTGTCCCTGTGTTATGTTGATTATATCAAAAACGTAATTGCGATTAAAGATAAAAATCCACCCAGTACAAAGAACGGCGCCAATGGAATATATCGCTGGTGTGTCCGTATGCCCCACAGTGCCCCAGTTATGCATGCAAAAATCAGTGCCAACGCCAGTCCTGTGGTCCCCAGCCATATGCCGCCTGTCGCCATCAACTTTATATCCCCCATACCAATTGGCGGTGGTGTGTGCGCCCCAGTGTGTCGGGTGTGTTCGAACAAAAAACCGATTAACGCCGTCAGTGCATATCCGCCAACTGCGGCAATGGTGCTGTCTGTGGGGGTGACGGGCCATGAAAAACAGTTCACAACGGTTAAACCAATCAGCATCAACGGAAACAGGTACACGTCTGGGATGATTCGGCGGCGCCAATCTGCAACAGATATTTTCCACGCACACCATGCCCCCCCCAGCATCAGTGCAATAAAAATGATGTCATAAATCATATTTTTCCCCCTTGCCTTTCGATTCGAAACTATGCTACAATTATACCGATGTATATAACAAGGACTTTTTAAAATGAGTAAAGGTTGGGACAGCGTAATGCTGAAAAAACTAAAGGCATTGATGGGTAAAGGGCTGTCAACGTCCGAAATTGGTAAACGGTTGGGCATGTCCAAGAATGCCGTTGTGGGTAAACTGAATCGTTTGGGCTGGAATTCCAAGGCGGGTGGTGTTGCCGCAACAACCCAGACAGTTGAAAAAAAATCTGCCAAGCCAGGCGCCAAAAAGCCTGTGTCTGGCGGCGCGAAAAAGCCGGCGGCCAAAAAAAGCCCAGTCGCCACACGTACCACGGCCAAGGCGGCACCCAGCAAGGCAAAGCCAGAGCCAGCGGCCGGTGCAAAAAAGACCACGGGGGCAAAGTCTTTGAATAAAACGTTGGCAATGCATCAGCGGATTATTCAGCATTCGTTAGAAATGGCAAATTTAAAGCCGAACCAGTGTCGTTGGCCAATTGGGGACCCTGATTCGGAACATTTTCATTTTTGTGGTGCACCAGTGTTCGTCGGAAAGCCGTATTGTTATGAGCACTGTAAACAGGCGTATCAGTTTACACCACCAAAAAAGAAATAGGCGCACGAACGTTGCCACGAAAGAAAGCGAGGGGGAAAAATAATGAATTCTGTTCTGACGTCGCGGGAATTTAATATCGCCGGAAACGTGTTTCGCGCGTACTATGACCCGGATGGTAAATTGGTGTTCGTGCTGGACAGTACGCATGATGAAAGAAAGCCGAATGCGCTGTTGGTGATAAATCCTGTGGGGGACAGAAAGTGGGACGATATATTGGCAAATGACTACAGCGTTGATTTGGAAACTGTTCGGCCCAAAAAGAATAACAAATATCAAAAACTGGACGTCGAATACAGCGGATTGGCCCAGTATGACAATCTGATTCAGGCGTATAATGACGGTCGTGATATTGCTGGGGCCGCGGCGGAATTGGACCGGTGGCGCATGGAATCTGTGCATCGGGCGGCCGCAGAACGATTGGCTATGGCCCAGGCACGTGCGGCGCGTGCGCGTGAAACAATTTCGCGCACGAATGAATCGGTGGCAGAGTTACAGGCACGACTGAAGCAACTGCGTGCAAAATTGGCCCAGCAAAAAAAACAAATTGGGCGCGAACCAACCAAGCAATCGGCATCGAAAATCTTGCGTACAGATGCGCAGATTGATGCGGTAAATGATAAATTGCGTCGTGCAAAAAAACGCTTGAATAATGCCCAGCGGCGGCTGGTGGCGGCGGATGAAGATGCGGCCAGTGCACGTGATGTTATGGCACGTACCCCAGATATGGCAGAAAAAAATAGCGATGTTTCACTGCCGGCCAGGGTTGCCCCCAGCGGGTTAGTGGTGCGCACGCCGGCCACAGATTTGGACGAACGCGCAGCGTCTGGGGATGATGATTCAGATACCGCAACCCCAGAATATGTTGGCAGTGACATAGAATACGACGAAAATATAACATTTAATTCAGATGTACCAGTGGAACCAAAGGCGGAACAAATGGCTGAAAATGAAGAAGTAAAACCCTTGTTTGACAAGGATCCTGAAATCCTGGACCAGGAAATTGCGTTCAAGCCGATTGAATTTGGTGTGTCCAGTCCAACGACACAATCCAATACAGATATGGAAACCAACAAAACAATGGATACGTATGGGGATAATATGGCAGATACACCCCTGTCGTTCGTGCCGCCTGTGTCTGATAAAGATGATGCCAGTGCGCCTGGGGTGCCACAGCCACAGGAAAACACAGATGTGCCCGCGGCGTCTGGTGAAACCGTGCCGACGCCTGTGCTGGACACAATTAAATCAGTAGAGGCGCCCGTGCCAACCCCAGATGTTACAAATGTCGCCACGGATGCGTCGCGTGCGCAGGCCGCGGCCGCGGTACCGAATGCGGTGCCTGTGGCACCTGTGACGCCGGCGCAAAATGCGGATACATCATCACAGCCGCGGGTGACAGATACGCCCCGCCCTGTGCCAACGGGGGCGCGCCCTGTGTCGCCAATTACGGGCACGGCGGCGCCGACCACGCCAGCGCAACGGCGACCAACAGCGATTTATTATGTGCTGTTGGTGCTGTTGATTGCGTTGTCTGTGTTTACATTGTGGCTGTATCAGCGCAAGACCAGTGACACTGTGCCGGATTTATCGGCAACGGTCCCAGAACAGGATACTGGGCCAATCGAAACCAGTGATGAAAATCCGGACAGTCCGTTTGTGCCGGAATATGTTGCGCCTGTGGATGTGACAGTGGATACGGTCGTCGCAGAACCAGCGGCGCAGCCGGAACCAATTGTTGAACCATTTGCTGTCCCAGAACCAGTCGCAGAACCAGAACCGGAACCTGTGGCGGAACCAGCGCCGGTGTCAGTGCCAGAACCGATTGTGGTTGAAACAGTGGCGCCGACGGTCGTCCAACCAGTCGCAGAACCCGAACCGGTAATCGAAACCGAAGAAGAAATTTTGGCCAGCAAGCCTGTGTACAATGTCTCGCAAAACGAAAAAATGTTTGTCGCAGGACCCGGATATGATACAGGAATCCCCCAGCCAACAACATCACCAAATGTTGATGGGCCAACCTGTCCAGATGGCACAGCCCCCGATGTGAACGGGTGCTGTACTGGTGAAATTTATACCGATATGGGTGATATGGGATTTAATTGTTGCCCACAGACCGGGGGGGATTGTTTCCCGCCATTGTTCTAGTGATGTCGCGGACGCAAATATCCTGGTGTGGAATCACATCTGACGGTCGGGTGCGATTGTGTGTATGATTCACCGACGTGTACGCGTGCAACTACGTACAGGTGTGCAGCGGGATATTACGGGGTTGCCACAGTTAACTTTGATACAGGGGTGGCCAGTGGTTGTACAAAATGTCCGTCGTATGGTGATCTTGAGGCTACGTCTGTTGCGGGTATCGCATCGAGGGTTGACTATTGTTTTTTACCCCAGGGGTCAACGGGCGCAGATGAAACAGGCGCGTTTGAGCACACTGATGATTGTTGGTACTGATATAAAAACAAAACCGCACAAGGCGGTTTTATTTTTGATTCTGGTCGGGGCGACAGGAAACCCTCGCACGATGCCGGTGGCATCGGCTGTGGGGCACTCGTGACGATTTGACTGTGCTGGCGCTTGTCAAATCTACTCGTTGTCGAACATGGGGGCATGCCCCCGATGTTGATTTCCGTTATACCCACTGGAACCAAAAAACAAAACCGCACAAGGCGGTTTTATTTTTGATTCTGGTCGGGGCGACAGGAATCGAACCTGCGACCCCTTGCACCCCATGCAAGTACTCTACCAGGCTGAGCTACGCCCCGACGTAGATGTATTTATACAATTATGCGCTTTGGATTGCAAGCAGTTATTTTATGCTTGCACGAATCGCAAAAAAGTTATTAGTATGCCCATATTGAACACAATACATAGGGGGACATCCGTGATAGTAGGCATTGGGATCGATTTAGTAGAATGCGGGCGATTCTTGGATTGGTCCGCGTTTAAAAAACAACGCATCTTTACAAAAAAAGAACTGGAATACGCCGATAATGACAGCGCAAATGCAGAAAAACATTTGGCGAATTGTTGGGCCGCACGCGAAGCGTGTCTAAAGGCACTGGGGACAGGATTCGGCGATGATATTTCTTTTTCTGATGTATCTGTGGTGCATGATGATGCCGGACGGCCAGAGTTACTGATTGCGGGTGGCGCACGTGCCGCGTTAAAAGATTTGGCCGGTGGCGCCGATGTGGCCGTGCATTTGTCAATTACTGACCAAGACGACTATTCGGCGGCAATGGTTGTGATTGAAAAAATGTAATATAAAAATACGGGGCGTCAATGGCGCCCCGTGTTTCTTAGTTATTAATTGTATTTGCTGTTATCTGGACGTCGTCATTAATTGCCGGGGTGGTGTCAGTTGCGGCGTTATCGCCGGTTAGTATCCAAAATAAAATTCCGATGCATAACACGGCAACTAAAAACATTAATATGTACTGGGCGATTTTAAATGATGTTGTGTTTACAGACATATGAAAATCCTGGGGCTGGTGGTTTGTTATAATTATATCATATTTTGATGCGTTTTGTACGTGGAATTATTCCTGGGACGACAGCGCTGTTAAAATATTGTTAAAGTTATCATTTACATCCCCGCGGACATCAACATCAGAAAACCGTATCCCAGGCACTGATTCCAGCCAGCGTATCGCCGGCATTGTTTCATTCCAAAATATATCCAGTCGCCGCATTACGGCCGTCATATCTGCATCGTCGGCACGGCCACCACCATCGCGTATACGCTTTTTAATACGCCGTATCATGATTTCTTGGGGTACGTCCAGGTATAATACGTGTATGTCGAATTTATCGGCGTAGTTTTGAATCAGCCACTGTGCCTGGGACATGGTGCGCGGAAAGCCGTCCAGTATCGTATCGTGGTGGATGTCCAATGTTCGCGCAATCAAACGCGTTAGCGTTTCAAAAGACAGTAATTCACCGCGTGCCATTATTTCGGCGATTGTGGTGTCTGTTTTCGCGGCGTCGCGTAACATTTGTCCTGTTTCGATAATTTGGTATTTGTGGCGCGATGCCAGCATTTTGGCAAATGTGCCCTTGCCTACGCCTTGGCCGCCCATCAGTACAATCAGTTTGTTCATACTGTGCATTGTATCATAAAAAACAGAACCCGACAAGTGTCGGATTCTGTCGCATATCAATAAAGCACGATGTGACTTTATTTTTTGCTGTTTTCGATTGCAGCGCCCAGAATATCGCCCAGCACAGAACCGCTGTCTGCCTGGTTTGCGTATTCTTTGACCGCCTGTTTTTCCAGCGTTACTTGTAACGCACGGATAGACAGTTTGACAACGTTGTTATCAACCGATACAACCGATGCTTCGACTGTGTCGCCGACATTGAATTTGCCAGTGTCTTGTTCTGATTTTTCACGTGACAAGTCTGTACGACGGATAACGCCACGAATGTCGTTTGGCAATGCCAAAATCAATTCGTCTGGTGTTATTTCGGCAACAGTCCCAGAAACGACCGCGCCCTTTTTCAAGGATGCGTTATTGCTGTCGGCACCTTCGGTTAATTGTTTGATGCCCAACGTGATGCGTTCTTTTTCCGGATTGATGTCCAAGATTTTTGCGGATACTTCTTGACCACGAACGAATTTTTTCAGTTCTTCTTCGTCCAGTTTGTTCCAAGACAGATCGGAAATATGAACCATGCCGTCCAGTTCAGGTGTCAATGCAATAAACAGACCGAATTCGGTTGTGTTCTTGATTGGACCGGTAACAACATCGCCGACATTGTGGGTTTCTGCAAATTCTTTCCATGGATTTGGTTGTAATTGCTTGTACCCCAGAGAGATGCGGCGCTTGTCCTGGTCGATACCCAGTACGACAACGTTAATATCCTGGCCAACTTGTAATACTTTGCTGGGGTGGATATTTTTGTTTGTCCATGACAGTTCAGACATATGAACCAGGCCTTCGATATTATTGCCCAGGTCAATGAATGCACCATAATCTGTCAAGGATGACACCTTGCCCGATACGGTATCGCCGACATTGAATGCGCGTGACGCGTTTTCCCATGGGTCTTCTTCCAGTTGTTTCGCACCCAATGAAATACGGTGTGTTTCTGGATCAAATTGAATAACTTTGACCTTTATCTTTTGGCCAACATGAACCAGTTCACGTGGGTGATTTACACGCTTCCACGACAGGTCTGTGACATGCAACAGACCGTCAATTCCGCCCAGGTCAACAAACACACCATAATCGGTGATGTTTTTGACGGTGCCTTCGATAACGGCGCCCAATTCGATGTTTTTCATCGCTTCTTTTTGGGCGGCGGCAATTTCGTCTGCCTGGATTGCGCGGCGTGATACGATTGCGTTTGTGCGCAATGCATCCATCTTTAACACGCGGAATTTGTCCTTTAGGCCAATCAGCGATTTCGCATCGCGTACAGGTTTGTGATCAACCTGGGACGATGGCATAAACGCAAATACGCCGTTGATGTCCACAGTATACCCGCCACGAACGACGTCGATAATTGTACCTTCGGGATCGATACCTTCGGCAACGGTCTTTTCCAATTCTTTCCATGCCTTTTCAGCACGGGCCTTGGTATACGACAGAACGGCGGTGCCTTCGCGTGATTCATAGCGTTCGACAAACACATCGATGATGTCACCAACGGATGGTACAGATGCGCCGAATTCTTTCAGTGGAATGCGCCCTTCGGATTTCAGGCCAACATCAACGATGGCAAAATCGCCACGGATGTCCTTGACCGTACCCTTGGTTGCATAGCCCTGCAGTGTTTCTTGTGTGCCGTAATCTTGGTTAAACAGCTGGACAAAATCTTCGCCAGATACAGGATTAAATAAATCTTTGGATAAATCTTTCATATAGAAATTTAAACAAAGCTTGCCATCGTAATCATACTCTATAGATGTGTACGAGGTCTTGTGGGGTTAATCGGACTGATTCTGCGCCCACCCGCAAAATCAGCGTGATTATATATGAAAAATTTAGCAAAAGCAAGAATTTATCGCAGAAAATCAAAAAATACTGGGCGCCATGTCGTGCCCAGTATTTATTATTGCGCAATTATGCGTGCGCGTTCGCCACTGTCGGCGTCCAGTACGTATACAGACTGGCCCACGGAAAATACAACGTCATCGCCCTGGGTCAATGTGACTGAACGGCCAGAATCCAATTTAACGATATATTCCATACCGCCCTGGGTTGACAGACCTTGTTGGGCCTTGCCCCCGACATATCCGCCCAATACCGCGCCGCCAACAGTGCCGATTGTTTGGACCAGGGTATTGTCGCTGACCATGCTGCCCGCGACGCCGCCGACAATTCCGCCTGCCAGTTGGCCAACTTCGCCGTTTTCGGTTGAAATTGTGACTGGGCGTGCGTTTATGATTACGCCCTGGGATACGGTGTTTACGTTGCCCGTTCCAGATGTTTCATATCGGTCGATGTTCAGATTGGCCCCGCATGCCGCCAGGCTGATTGCTGTTATCATCAACAAGATTTTTTTCATGTTGGATGTCCCCTTTGGTTTTATACGAATACAGCACCAGTATATCGTGTATGGGTGGGCTTTGCAAGATTCTGCAATAAAAAAACGTCCACATGGGTGATTGTGGACGTGTCTGTATATCTGGGTGGGGATGCGGTGCCCTAGCGCGATTGTGCGCGTGCGGTGTTTAATATTTTATCAACCTGCCATGGCAACAGCGTATACAACGCACCCACCGGTGTGCCGTGTATGCTGGAATTATGGTACACGCGCAGCACTTCGGATTGTGGCAATTTAGACACATCGGTGACATCACCTGTATCGGTTACCACAGATCCGACGATATCTTGATGCAATGACCACGCCAGGTCCATAACCAAACCAGAATTTACCGGCCCAGACATTGCCAATGTTGGATTGTATGGCAAATTATATTTTTTGTGTACCGCGATGTATCCAGGCAGTAATTTGAACATACGGCCCATGTTTAAATTATATTCTTGATAGTCGCCAGACATAATATAATCCTGGGCGGCCAGAGACGTGCGACGAATCAATTCGTAATTTGCCGCAAAAAAACGAGGATTCAATTTTTCCAGAAACATCATACGAATGGCATAAATTGGTATCAATTTGTCTTGCATCACAATACCCCTTTGTTTGAATCTGCAACCGCATGATTTTATAGCACTGATGATAAATATGTCAATGTAATTTTAAGAAAAAAACATCCCGATTTCCGGGATGTTTACAGCTGGGCGGTCGATGGCAATTATATCTGGGCCCACGGGCTGTTTTGATGTTGGGTTATCGCGCCACGTCACCACGCAATTTTGCATGATGTACATAATTTTTCAATACGAATCCGTCCTGGGCCGACCAGTTTAACATGCCGCGCCAGTTTGTGTTCGGAATTTCCACCGTTGGCAATGGGTACGGTGTGCGTTTCAGTTGCTGGCGAACCTGGGGGATGTGGTTTTGATATATGTGTGCATCATGCAGTTCGCCTTTTAATGTTCCGGGTTTCAGCCCAGATTCTTTGGCGTACAGCAACAGTAATAACGCATAGCTGGCGATATTGTACGGCACGCCCAAGAACATGTCACATGAACGCTGGGTCCATATTAACGATATTGTGCCATCGCGTACAACCAATTGGTGCATCATGTGGCATGGCGGCAGTGCCATTTGTGACATCGCGGTTGGGTTCCATGCACTGACGATTATGCGTCTGTCGTTCGGATTGTTTTTCAGTTTGTCAATGGCGGATTTTACTTGATCTACGCCTGGGTTTTGGGGATTAAAATTGTCAGTTGGATTTTTATCTATACGGTTTATATCCCATTGATATTCGCCGCCAAAATGGCGCCACTGGAATCCGTATATTGGCCCCAGGTCACGTTCCATATCCATAACAGAATTTTTGATGGCCTGTTTTTCTTTGTCTGTCAGTGTGGATTTATTTCCCGTGATAATATCGTACGTCTGCTGGACCCGTACGGGGTTTGCCCATTCGTCCCATATGTGGCAATTGCGGTCCTGCAGCCATTTTTTATCGGTAATTCCGTGCAAGAAAAATTCCAGTTCTGTTGCAATGTTGCGCAATCCCATTTGCTTTGTTGTGACCAGTGGAAATCCATCCGACATATTGTGTTCAAATACCGCGCCGGCTGATAAACCAATGTCTGGGATACCAGTACGATTCATGCGTACGTCGTGGCCATTTGTCATTATATTGTCCAGAATATCCAAATATGCTTTCATAATATTACCCTGTGTTTAAAAAATACGCGCGTTTGTGCCGCACGTATTTTGTTGTTTTATTTTGCCGATGCCTGCTGGAACAATTCCGTGGGCTTTACGACCTTTTCTTTTGTTTTTACATGTGCCAACATGGCGTCCAGTGCCTTGCGTTCAAAAATCATACCGCGCAGCATTGCAACAGCGTTTTGATTTTTGTTGTAAAAATCGAACACTTGTTTCGGATCTGGATAGCGGGCTGCTTCGTCCCAGATGGCGTGCTGCAAGTCGTCACGTGAAACCTCTACCTTGTTCTGGGTGCCCCATTCCGCCAAAATCAGCCCCAATTTTACGCGGCGTTCGGCGTCACGACGTTCTTTCTTTTCGTCCCATTTGTGATCGGAACCACAGTTGTCGTCGCAGTGCGCGTGGGCGCGATCGTGTTCTTGTTTCGCCATGTTATATTCCTGGGTGACCAAGGTTTCTGGTAAATCCAGTTTTACCTTGTCGGCCAGGATATCCAATAATTCGTTACGCATGTCGCGTTTGGCGGCTTCGTCATACTGGTCTTGTAAGATTTGGCGAATGTGTTCGCGTAATTTTTCGACAGATTCTTGGCCCACAGATTTTGCCAATTCGTCGTTCAATTCCGGTAATATGTGTTTGCGAACTTCGTGCACCTTGACAGCAAAACGTGCCTTTTTTCCGGCCAGTTCTGTGGCGTGGTATTCATCGGGGAATTTGACGTTTACATCAAATTCATCGCCAGATTTGTGACCGATAACTTGGTCTTCGAACCCAGGGATAAATGCACCAGACCCCAGTACCAAGTGGTGCCGTTCTGCGGCGCCGCCAGGGAAAGCGTCTTTGCCGATAAAACCGGTGAAATCAATCACAGCGGTGTCGCCGTTTTGTGCGACATAATCTGCATCCTGCTTTTCGGCCGTGCTGCGATTTTTGCGAATGTTTTCCAATGCCTTGTCGACTTCGGCTTCGTCCAGTGTGGTTGTCTTTTTGACCACGGTGAATTTATCTAAATCAATCGCCGGCAGTGTTGGCAGTATATCAAATTCCATCGTATATTCGGCATCTTGACCGATTTTCCACCCGGCCAAATCAACGCTGGGGCTGCCTGCCAGGCGAATTTTTTTATCTGTGACATACTGGTTCAAATCTTGGTTTATCAGTTTGTCTATGGCCTCGCTTAATGCGGATGCATTGTATTTTTGACGCAAGATTGACAATGGAATATGACCAGGACGGAATCCGGGCATTTTGGCCTTTTTTCCATACTCTGCCAATATGGCGTCGGCGGCCGTTTGTAACTGGTCAGCAGAGATAACACCACTGACAGAATAGTGTAAATCTTTGATTTTTTCTTTCTTAAACATTGTGTTCCCCATTAAAATATGAATTGCCGTGTGATTATACACAGTTTTTTTATAAACGCAACAGCCTTTTTTGTGATAATAAAAAATCCGCCCAATGGCGGATTTTGTGTTCGCATATGATTAACGTTTGCTGAACTGGGTCGAACGACGTGCCTTGTGATGGCCAAAGTGTTTACGTTCGACAACACGGCTGTCGCGTGTCAAGAACCCGGCCGCCTTCAGCGTTTTGCGCAGGTCTGGTTCCGCCTTTTCCAATGCCTTGGAAATTCCGTGTTTGACGGCGCCTGCCTGGCCAGACAGACCGCCGCCCATAACGATTGCGTGTACATCGTACGCCGTTTCGCGTTGGGTGATGCCAAATGGTTGTGCGATAATCATCTGTAACACCGGGCGACGGAAATATTCAGCACATGGAATGCCGTTTACAATGATTTGCCCCTTGCCTGCGACCAAATATACACGTGCAACAGAATCTTTGCGCTTGCCTGTGGCGTATGTTGCATCAGACAACTTTGCAACTGGTGCCGTCTTTTTGGTTGCGGTTTTCGCAGGGGCCGCCTTTTTAGTTGTTTTTGCTGCGGTTTTTGTTGCAGTCTTTTTTGTTTCTGTCATTATTCGCCCCTTTTATTTTTGCGATTCAATTCCGCAAAGTTGATAACAATTGGATTCTGGGCCGCGTGTTTGTGTTCTGGGCCCGCGTATACGTGCAATTTTGTCAAACGTTTGTTTGCCAACGCAACCGCTGTGCGACGGCCCATCATACGCTTTACCGCGTTTATAACCAGTTTTTCAGGTTTTTCACTGCGCATCTGGCCCAGTGTGCGTTCCTTGGTGCTGCCGGTCCACAGGGAATGCCAAAAGAATTTTGTTTTGTCGGCCTTTTTCCCAGACAGTGCAACCTTGTCCGCGTTGATGATGATGACATGGTCGCCACAGTCCATGTTTGGCGTCCATGTTGGTTTGTTTTTGCCCCGCAGGATGTTTGCCGTGTATGCAGCCAAACGACCCAGTGTGCAATCTGTCGCGTCAATCAGATACCATTTGGCATCTAATTCACACTTTTTTAACGATTTTGTCGCTGCCATAGTTTTTACCTTTTTATTAATTTAGCGGGGCTAATTATGCCCCGCAATCCCAGAAAAGTCAAGAAAAATCGATATGGTATTATCGTACCGTATATCATGTGTCCAATATTTTGGGCTATATCGGTAACACGACACGAACGCGCAATCCGCCCAGCGTACTGTTTTCCAAGAACATCTGGCCGCCATGGTTTTCAATTGCAGTTTGGGCAATTGACAACCCCAGGCCGGTGCCCCCTGTTTTGTCGCTGCGTGCATCGTCCAGGCGTACAAACGGGCGCATGGCGTCACGTTTTTTATCATCTGGTATCCCCGGACCATCGTCTTCGATGATAATTTCAATCTGGTCTGCGGTATCGTGTTCTGTAATGCGAATCGTTTTATTGGCATAGCGGGCCGCGTTTTCAATAATGTTTCCGAATGCGCGCGCCAATGCCATCGGACGTGCGTAAAATTGGGCCGGTTCGACCGGAAAATCTGTTTGAATATCCTTGTCCGGGGCGGCATCACGCGCAATACGTAACAACATGGCGGGTAATTCGGTTGTTTGCTCTATTTCTGGTATTTCGCCACGTGCAAACGCCAGATACCCGTTAACCATTTCTGTCATGCGGTCAATGTCATGCAGTAAATCAGGCTTGGACGCCGTATCCGTTTCCACCGCCAGACGCATCCGGGTCAATGGGGCCTTTAAATCATGGCTGACGGCGTTCAGCATGTCTGTGCGTGTGCGATTGTACCTGTTCAGACGTTCTTTCATTGTAATCATTGCGGCGGCAGCTTCGCGGATTTCTTTGGATCCAGTTGGTTGGAATCCTGGGGCGTCCAGACCGCGACCAAAACGGCCGGCGGCACGCGCAATGCGACGAATGCTGCGTGTGTGCATGATTATAAATGGTGTAATCAATATTGATACAATCAATATCGAACCAATCAGCCAGATTATAAATACTTCGGTACTGGTTGAATAAATCCGATACAGCGATGTGCCAAACGTGGCAATTTGCCCGTCATTTGTCGGCACATCGATGAACACCAGGCGTTTGGCCTTGTCAATATATATCTGGGCCGGACGGCGCAGGCGGTTTGACAGTTCGGTCGCCAGCAATCCAGCCTCGCGAGATTCGTTATCATTCTTGCTGGGGCGGTTCAATTTAGAATTTATAGACACATTTATGCCCATGTCACGCGCCATCTTGCGCGCGGCATCGTCATTGCCGTCGTCCATAAAGTTCATCATTGTGCTGATTTCAACCGCCAAACTGCGTGCCAATGTTGCGTGCACACGTGACCAGTGATTGCCAAAGAAGACATTCGCGATAATCACCTGGGCGATAATCAGCGGTACCAAAATCATCAAAATCGTGCGCCACAGAAAGCTGCGCGGGATTAATCTCATGTTATCTGTCACCATTTGTTGTGTTCGTGGGGGCGGATAACTGGATTAATTTATATCCGCGACCACGTACGGTTATTATATCTATATCTGATATTACACCATTTATTTTGTGGCGCAAGCGTTTTGCAACCATCGGTGATGCCGGGACAATATTGCCGATTGGCATGGTCAGATGCTGTAACAAACGTTTTTCTTCGCCAGACAATGCCAACAAACGCGGTGTGTGACCATCTGCATTGGCGACAAAAAATTCCCCATCCGTGAATATCAATCCGTTTGGCATCTGGGCGCCGGCGACCGTTGTTGGGCGCATGATGTTATTCAGGCGCAGTATTAATTCTTGTAATTGGAACGGCTTGGCCAGATAGTCGTTTGCCCCGCCCGCCAGTCCATCAATCGCATTTTCCGGGCCCGCCATGGCGGTCAGCATTATAACGGGGGTCTGGTTGCCGTCGTGACGCATTTTTTTCAGCATGCTTAGGCCATCGGTGCCCGTCATCATGCGGTCCAGAACGATGGCGTCGACCATGATCCGTGACAGTATCGCCGTGCCTGTGTCGGCAGAATCCGCCCCCAGGACGTTGAATCCGGCACCGCGCAGGCCACGCATTAATGTTGTGCGCAATATGTCGTCGTCGTCAATAATTAAAACTGTTTTATTCATGGTGCTGTTATAAAAATCCGCGCCAGTGGCGCGGTGGTTATTTGTTCAAGGGCTCTACCGCGTATTCGCCCGGCTGTATCATCATCATTGAATTTGCGCCTGCCATGCCGGCTTCGTCTGTTACGGCGGCACGGAATTGCATACCGCCTGTTGTAAATTCTGTCTTGAACAGTGCGTATCCTGTGCCACCACCCGTGGTTGGACCCTGCATCCCCAGCGAGTAGTATCCGCCCAAAATCCCGTAATCCAGGTCAATATAGTCCAGATTGACCAACAGTGAAACATTGCTGAGCCCGTCGCTGGTCATATTGCATGCAAATTCACGGTTTGACAAAGTTGCCTGGGAATTCGCAGGAATGACGATGTCCATTATTGTTGGTTCGCACGTGCGTTCAATACCGTTGACCAAAAAGTCATACGTCATGCTGACCGTTGCGCGCGACAGGCCAGGACTCAGACTGGTTTTTGAAATTGTTGCCTTGGGGATTTTCACCAGTGCATTGGCAATGCCACTGCGCACAGGGAACGAGATTCCTGATTGCAAACAATCGCGTGAAAATGGGTCCGCCTCGCATATATACAGGCGGGAATATTCATTTATCTGGAACATGTTGGCCAGACTGTTGAACAAAAATGTCCGCGTGATACGATCGTTCAGACGCGTGCACCCAAAATTGCGGCATATTACCATCGGTCTGTCGGCAAAGAAAACACCAGGATGTGCCATGGATTCGATTTGTCGTGCCTCCTCTATATTCAAATCGTAATTCAGGCTGTCGGCGCGATTCATGAATTCCGTTTCCGGGATAAAGTTCGGATCGTCCGGGTATGCATAGTACGATTGAACCGGGGTTTCAGTATAAATTGTTTGAAAGTTGTCATAAACAATCTGTTCGGTCGCCGCAAATGCGCCGGTTATTACCACGCCTGTTAATACAGCTGCTAAAATAAGTCTTGCCATGGCAGATGCCCCCAATATTATCTGTGTTAAATCTTAAAACATTACGGACCATCATGTCAAAGCAAAAATTTCTGTTGAAAACAGTATGATGTTTGTTCTATAAGTATCTGTGACGTTATTTATTGACAGGATGAACAAAAAACGGAAAGGCGGCTTGATATGGTTGATGTAATGATTTCTGGCGAAGCGGGCAAGTTGCACGCGGTTTATCATAAATCTGATGTGCCGGCGGCACCGCTGGCGGTGGTGTTGTCGGGTAACCCGCGGCAAAAACACCACATGAACGATCGTGTGTCGTATGCGATGTTTCGTGCGTTTATGGATATCGGATTTTCGGTTGTGCGGTTTAATTATCGCGGTGTTGACTATTCCGAAGGGGCAATTGGTACGACGGCTGAAAACATGCTGGATATCGCGACCGTTATCGATTGGATTCAGAATAAAAATGAAGACAGTGATCGGATATGGTTGGCGGGCAATCAACTGGGGGCGTGGTATGTTCTGCAGGCGATGATGCGCCGGCCCGAGGTTTCTGGTTTTGCCCTGGTGTCGCCAGATCCGTCTGTGGCGGATTTTGCGTTCTTGTCACCACGACCAAATCGGGGCCTGTTGTTACAGGGGGCGGCAGAATCTGATGATGCCAAGGCGTTCGCAACGCATCTGACCCAGGTGTTGAAAAAACAGGCACAAATTGATCTGGAAACAATTCGTGTCAAAAATGCAGACGAAAATTACAGTCAAGCCGCGGATTTGCGCCAAATGTATAATGATTTAAAGGCCTATGTCGGGCGCGAAAATGCAGATAACAAATTGTTGTAAAATATGCAAAACACTGAACGATTTTTGGATCCAAATATCCCAGACGACATGGCAGTCTCTATTCGTCCGCGTGTGTTGACGGACTTTATCGGCCATGACGCGTTAAAGCAGAATTTGTCTGTGTTTATATCGGGCGCAAAATCGCGCGGCGAAGCGATGGACCATGTGTTGTTGTATGGGCCACCGGGGCTGGGCAAAACAACGCTGGCGCATATTGTGGCGAATGAATTGGGGACAAATTTTCGGGCGACGGCCGCGCCGATGTTGACTAAACAGGGGGATCTGGCGGCGATATTAACGTCGCTGGAACCGATGGACGTGTTGTTCATTGATGAAATTCACCGTTTGCCGACCGCCATCGAAGAAGTATTATATTCGGCGATGGAAGATTTTAAATTGGATATCATGCTGGGCGAAGGGCCGTCCGCGAAAAGCGTGCGTATCGACCTGCCCCCGTTTACGTTGGTGGGGGCGACAACACGTACGGGGCTGTTGTCGAATCCATTACGTGACAGGTTCGGAATCGATTTACGGTTATCATTCTATGCCACAGATGATTTGGCGCGTATCATTGTGCGCAGTGCAAATATCTTGGGCATGCCAATCGATGCCGATGGTGCGCATATGTTGGCACGCAGTGCGCGTGGTACCCCGCGTATTGCCAATCGTTTATTAAAACGGGCACGTGATTTTGCAACCGCACTGGGGCGTACAGAAATATCTGTGGATACAATACGGACCACGCTGGTTCAGTTGCATATTGACGACAGCGGACTGGACGAGATTGATCGTGAATACATGACCGCGATTATTCGGCACTATGCGGGTGGGCCCGTTGGAATTGAAAATCTGGCGGCGGCGTTATCAGAACCCGTTGATACAATCGAAGATGTTATTGAACCATACCTGATGCAATTGGGGTTCGTCCAGCGTACGCCACGTGGGCGCGTCATCACAGATGCAGGATACAGACATTTGGGGTTGGAAAAATGAAAGTCTGGCGATTCCCGTTTACAATTGCGTATGCGGATACAGATGCCGGTGGCATTGCATATCATGGGTGCTATATAGAAATTGCCGAACGCGCACGTATGGATGTCTTGCGCGGGATTAAGATTCCAAACGGTGATTTGGGATTTGTTATTCGGGATTTGAATATTCGTTATATTCGACCGCTGTTTCTGGGTGATGAGTTTGTTGTCGAAACAGTGGTGACTAAATTTGGTGCGGCATCGATGTCGGTCGAACAAAAGTTCGTGAAAGACGGTGCAATTTGTGCTATACTGTCGGGCACGGCGGCGTATATTGGCGCAAATCTGATGCCTGCGCGAATACCGGAATCTGTGGCGGCACCGTTCAAAGAATAAATTTTGCAGCAAAGGAAGGAAAAAATGACAAATGCGTTTTCTTTAACAACTTTATTCACCGGCGATTTGATGACGCTGTTCATATCAGTGGTCTTGGTGCTGGGCAGTGTGATTTCTTGGGCGGTTATAATTGAAAAAATCCGTATGTGGCATTTTCAAAAAAAGCACCCGGTCCAGGTCAAGGGTTCTGATAATCTGGCGGTGATTGCAGACAGATTAATTCGCCCGTTTGACAGAAATTTATGGTTTTTATCAATGCTGTCATATGTGGCGCCGTTTATCGGGCTGTTTGGTACCATATGGGGGGTGATGGATTCTTTTTCGTCAATCGGTATTAACCAATCTGTGTCGATTGGTGTTATTGCCCCTGGATTGGCGACGGCGCTGGGGACGACGGCGCTGGGGTTAATTGCCGCAGTGCCGGCGGCGATCGCGTATCAGTATTTCAGCAAAAAGTCTGATGATTTGTATGACAGACTGACCGAACGCTGTAAAGAATTGAAAACAGAAAATTTGTCCAAGAGCAAACGGGGATAATAATGTCGCGCAGAAGAATTAGAAACACGGACGCCAGTATATCACTGACCCCGATGATTGATATTATGACGGTGTTGTTGGCGGTGTTTATGGTTACAACGCCTATGTTAACGACGGGGATTGATTTGAATCTGCCGCGGGCGGGAAATTCGGCGCTGTCGGGTAATGACCATGCAATTCAAATTAGCGTTGATGCCGCCGGTCGTTACTATGTCGGGCGGACCCAGTTGTCGCGTGATGACGCTGTTGCGCGTGTGGTCGCGATGCGTGGCGAAAATCCAGATCTGACAATCATGATAAATGGTGATGAATCCGCAGATTATGGCGCTGTGATGGCAATGATGGGAAAATTGAAAGACGCCGGATTCCAGCGGGTCGGATTACGAACACAATTAGATGTGGACTAGGCATACAGTATGAATCTTGGGACCAGATTTTCATCAGAAAACGTTTTGATGTCGGTGTGCGGACACCTGGTGTTGGTGGCGCTGATGGTGACATCGTTTGTCGTTATCGTTGATCGGGCACAATTGGTCGCGCCTGACAGAATTGAAATATATGAAATTGATCTGGATGCGGTAAAGGTCAGCGGTGATGAAACAATACTGCGTAACGTAAATGCGGATGCGTCTGTTGAACCAGATGTGCCCCAGCCACAATCAGAGACACCAGATGCGCCCGTCCTGGACACGCCGGCGGAACCGGTCCCAGATGACGAACCAGATGCGCCAATTACAGAACCCAGTATGGTTGATGATGCCCCTGTGCCGGATGTGCCAGAACCGGTTGTGCAACCAGTAGAACAGCCGTCTGATGCGACAAAGGCAGATGATGCGCCCAAAAAGAAAAAAACAGTTATTCGGGTGAATCGTGAAACAATGTCTTTGAATCGTACAATGACTGTGTCTGTGGTTGATGCGTTGCGGGTTGCGATGACGCGGTGTTGGAACATTGATACGTCGCGGGATGATATTGGCGATATTCGTGCGGTGGCGCATTTGACGATGCGGCGTAATGGTACGGTGCGTGATGTGTGGTTTGAATCGGCGGCACGTGCCGATACAGACCCGGCATTTGCGTATGTGCTGGACACGATTCGCAGTGCGATAAATGCGTGCCAACCGTTCAGGATGCTGCCGGAAAATGAATTTGAACATTGGGAAAAGATACAGTTGACATTTTATCCAACCCAGGGCAAGGTTATGTAAAAAACACGGGGCCTCGCCCCGTGTTTTTTTAATATACAGTGTACAAAGTCCATGGCGCGAATGACGTATCGCGCGGGTGATAAAATTTTTTGTTTTTTTGATAATAATGTGGTTGCCCTGGGGGCGGATTTTTTGCTATTGTCGGGGCATGGAAAATCAGTTCATTCATCTTCGTGTGCATTCGCGGATTTCAATCGGGGCCGGTACCCTGAAGATAAAGCAAATTCCCGAATTGTGTATCGCAAACGGAATGTTTGGGTGCGCGCTGACGGATACGAATATGATGTCGGGCTGTGCCGAGTTTTCTGACGTGATGCCGAAAAATCATGTCCAGCCAATTATTGGTACAGAAATCACATTGAACCAGCATAATGTTGACCCGGGAATTCTGCGCATAAATGCGCTGTCGCGTATTGTGTTGCTGGCCCAGAATCACGAAGGATATCTGAATCTGTGCGAATTAAGTCGCGTGATGTATATGCGTACAGAAAACCATCATCTGGGGCCGTATATTACATTTGATGAACTGGTGGTGCACAGTGCGGGGCTGATTTGTCTGTCGGGGGCGCATACGGGGCCAATTGGCATGGCGATACTGAACGATCAGAATGCGTTGGCGCGGGATTACGCCCGGCGGTTTGTTGATGTTTTTGGTAATCGTTTCTATATGGAAATCCAGCGGCACGGATTGGCGGACGAAATCAAGACTGAACCAGAATTTTTGAAAATTGCACTGGAATTAAACATACCTATTGTTGCGACAAATGATGTGGAATTCGCCACACCCCATGATTACGAGGCTGAAGATGCGTTAAGTTGCGTCTTGGGCCAGACCAAGGTTATTGACCCAGACAGACCGCGCAAGTCGTCTGAACAATATTTTAAATCGTCTGCTGAAATGTCAGAATTGTTTTCTGATTTACCAGAGGCAATAGAAAACACGGTAAATATCGCCCGGCGATGTGCGTTTATGGTTAATGTACATGAAAAGCCGTTATTGCCGCGATTCGGTGATGACTTGGAACAAGAATGTCAGATGCTGCGTGATCATACTATGGCCGGATTGGCGAAAAATTTGGCCCAGCATGGAATTACTGATACGGCGCCATATTATGAACAGGCAGAATTTGAACTGGGGGTCATTATTAATATGGGATTCCCGGGATATTTCTTGATTGTTGCAGACTATATTGATTGGTGTCGGCGCAATGATATTTTGACAGGCCCTGGTCGTGGTTCTGGGGCGGGATCTATTGTTGCGTGGGCGTTGGGGATTACGCATGTTAACCCGCTGCAGTATGGGTTGCTGTTCGAACGTTTTTTGAACCCGGACCGTATATCTATGCCCGATTTTGACGTGGATTTTGAACCCACGGGTATTGAACGCGTTTTGGCGTATATTTGTGACAAATATGGGCATGATTCTGTGTGTCGAATAATTACATTCGGCAGTCTGCAGGCGCGTGGCGCGATTCGTGATATTGGGCGTGTGTATGGAATACCGTATTCTAAGTCTGACCGACTGTCGAAGCTGATTCCCCAAGATGCGAAAACACTGAAAGATGCAGTCGATGCGTCACCAGAAATCCAGACCGTGTTACAAACTGATGACGATATGAACAAGGTTGTAACAATCGCCGAAGAACTGGAAGGGTCGTTGCGCAACCTGGGCCAGCATGCGTGTGGCGTTGTTATTGGTGACCGGCCCACAACAAAAATTGCCCCAGTCTATCGCGACCCAGCGAATGCGCTGCCATCGTGCCAGTTTGACGGGCATTATCTGGAATCATCGGGGTTAATCAAGTTTGACTTTTTGGGACTGGAAACACTGGCGATATTAAAATATGCGATAAAACTGATTCAGCAAACACGCGGAATAAATATTGACTTGGATAAAATTCCAACAGATGACCCAAAAACCATGAAGTTGTGGCAGGCAGGCCTGACCGAAGGGATATTCCAATTCGATGCGCCGTTCGTTCAACAGACACTGCGGAAAATGCATCCGACCAGTTTCTTGGAAATATCGGCGTTAAATGCGCTGAACCGGCCGGGGCCAATCGCCTTTATTCCGCAATTTATTGCGCGTATGCATGGCGAAGAAAAAGTGGAATATGTGCATCCGCGCGCCGAACCTATATTGAAAGAAACATACGGCATTATTGTGTACCAGGAACAGGTTATGCAATTAACACGCGCGTTGGCAGGATTTACCCGCGGGCAATCTGATAACGTGCGCAAGGCGATGGGTAAAAAAATCGCCAAAATGTTGGATGAATTAGAGGGCAAGTTCTATGACGGGTGTGAAAAAGAACAAACGTTGACCCGTGACCAGGCGTCTGCACTGTGGGAACAATTCAAGGAATTTGCAAAATATGCGTTTAACAAGTCGCATGCTGTGGCATATTCTATTGTCGCGAACGAATGTGCATATCTAAAGGCGAATTATACCCCTGAATTTCTGGCGGCGTCGATGTCCAGTAATTTGAATGATACAGATCAACTGGCGCTGTTTGTGGACGATGCCAAGACAAATTTCGGCATCCAAATTGTCGCCCCAGATATTAATAAAAGTGAATCTTTGTTTACTGTGCGGGATGGAAAAATCATATATGCGTTGGCGGCAATAAAGGGTGTCGGAACAGTCGCCACAGATGCCATCGTCGCAGAACGTAATGCAAATGGAAAATTTAAAAATTTGACTGATTTTGCAAAACGGTGCGCACCAATTATTAACAAACGTATTCTGGAAGCGTTCGCAAAGGTTGGTGTCTTGGATTCGCTGGAACCAAATCGTGCGGCGATATTTATGAATGCAGATGCGATTTTGTCGTATGCGTCAAAGTCGCGCGATGGTGGAAATTTACTATCATTGTTTGCAAATACGGTCGAAGATGATGTTGCCGAAGACAGACTGAAAAAAAATCTGCCGCGTACAACACCATGGACATTCGCCCAGCGTTTGGAAAACGAATTATCGGCGTTGGGATTCTATATATCGGCACACCCGTTGGATCAGTACAAGCATTTAATCCAGCGGGCAAATCTGGCCACCAGTGCGACACTGGGCGAGATGGGGGACCGGAAACAGGTCCAGATTGCCGCAACCGTTGGGTCTTTTTCACGGCGTCGGACCAAGGCAGGCAAGGATATGATTACCATAAACGCATCAGACAGCTTTGGTAACATTGATGCGGTCGCATTCGGCCAGGCGGCGTCTGATTTCGCCCAGATATTATCGAACGAGACGTTGGTTTTGATATCGGGCAAAACGTCGTGTCGCGATGACAGGGTTTCAATATTCGTTGATTCTATTATACCGCTGACACAATGGGTGGCAAAAATTGCGAAAAAAATTACGCTGGACATATACGATGGGCGCGTGTTGGCGGATGTAAAAAAGGCAATCGGCGCGTTGCGGCCGGGTCTGACCCGGGTGGTGCTGAATCTGCATGGCGCGGACAAGGTTGCGGCAATGATGCTGCCTGGGGGTGTTGAATTGGGGGCAACAACGGCGACGGATTTTATTAATCTGGGTATCAAGGTGGAAATAGAATAATATGAAACATATACCGGTATTATTGGACAGTGTTATGCGTGCGTTGGGTGATGTACGTGACAAGACGATAATTGATGCCACATTTGGGGCCGGTGGGTATTCGCGGGCGTTCTTGGGCGCGGGTGCGCGCGTGGTGGCGTTTGACAGGGATCCGAATGTTGTGGCGGATGCAGATGCGTTGCATCGCGAATATGGTGACAGGTTTGTGTTTCTGCCCTGCCCGTTTTCTGGGATTGCCGGATTAAGTGACGTTTATGACGCGATTGTGTTTGATTTGGGGATTTCGTCGATGCAGATTGATATCGCGGCGCGTGGTTTTTCTTTTCGTGGTGATGGGCCGTTGGACATGCGTATGTCGGCGCGTGGTGATACGGCGGCTGATTTTATCCAGACGGCATCTGTTGATGAACTGGCCGATATTTTGCGCCGATATGGCGATGTGCGGCATGCCGGGGCACTGGCGCGCAAAATAAAAGATGCGGCGCCCCAGACAACATTTGAATTGCGTGACCTGGTTGCAAATCCGCGTGATGTGGCGCCGGTGTTCCAGGCGTTGCGTATCGCCGTTAATGACGAGATGGGCGAACTGACCCGTGCATTGGATGCGGTTCCAGCGCGGCTGGGGGTTGGTGGAAAATGCATATGCGTCACATTTCATTCAATCGAAGACAGAATTGTAAAAAACACATTTCGTGCGTGGACAACGGCGCCGGGTGATCCGCGTATACCGTCTGGGGCGACGCCAGAATTTACACTGGTCCGCACGGTCACGCCCACCGCGGCCGAAGTTGCGTCTAATCCCCGCGCACGCAGTGCACATATGCGCGGCGTGATAAAATCATATTGACCCATAAACAGAATTTTTTGTACGATTAGGTAAATTGAACGGAAAGCAAAGGAAAATGCACATGAAAAAAATATTTACATCAGTATTACTTGCCATGTTCGCGATTATTGCGGTGGCGCCTGGGGCGATGGCGGTGTGTCCGGTATGTACGGTTGCGGTTGGCGCCGGACTGGAAGGGATGCGTCTGTTGGGGGTTGATGACGTTATCACTGGGATTTGGGCTGGGGCGTTGACGCTGTCGCTGTTTATGTGGACGGCGGGCTGGCTGAAAAAGCGCGGCGTGACCAACATCTGGCTGCAGATTGTGTTGCCGTTTGTTGTGTACTATGGGTTATTGGCGGCGGTTTATGCGTTGCCGGGTGTCACATTTGGTGCGACGACATTGTGGGGGATGGATAGATTCTTATTGGGGATTATTGTTGGTACAGTTGCGTTTTATCTGGGGGCGCGTTGGTATGCCAAGATAAAGCGTGATAATGGCGGACATGCAAAGTTCGCGTTTCAAAAGGTCGTTGTACCATTATCGTTCTTGATTGTGGTGTCAATTGTGTTCTGGTTGATAACCATGTAACAGAATGTCGCAGAAAAGAAAGAAAGGAAAAAATCATGACAGCAAAACAAAATTCCAAGAATGTAAAACGTCCGGCGACCAAAAAAGCTGCGTCACGGGCGACGCGTGAAAAAATGACACTGCAGGACATGATTGCACGTGTGGA
This sequence comes from uncultured Alphaproteobacteria bacterium, assembly GCA_944390185.1. Classification (GTDB taxonomy): domain Bacteria; phylum Pseudomonadota; class Alphaproteobacteria; order Rs-D84; family Rs-D84; genus Enterousia. The sequence goes on from CALXPA010000004.1 coordinate 28,396, forward strand.
CGCGTCCAAGAAAGTAAATCCGCTGGATTTATCGTCTGACCAGGATTTGTCTATTGCACTGATGAATTTGATTTCACTGGAAGAACATTTCTTTTTCAGTGGCGCCAAGACACAAAAAACCGGATTTTACGATTTG
>CALXPA010000005.1 GCA_944390185.1 uncultured Alphaproteobacteria bacterium
ATGATGGAAATTATCATGGATGCGAATGCTGATAATCTGGAATCAGACGAAGAAGGGTTCATTATCACGACCAAGCCAGATGACTTTATCACGGTGCAAAAGGCGTTGGCCGATAAGTTGGGCGAACCAGAAAAGGCCGAACTGACGTGGATTCCGAATATGCCAATGGATTTAGATGACGATGCGTATGCCAAGTTGGAAAAACTGGTCGATGCGTTGGATGATAATGATGATGTGCAGCGGGTCTTTACCGCGGCCGCATAATCGTGGTTCACGGTGCATGGTTCAGATCTTTGTCCGCGGGCATGTGTCCCGCGGTATTTTTATGCTGGTATAAAATCTTAGGACATTTAGTAGTTTTTTACGTATACTTTATGATATAATTCATCTGGAAAGGTTGGTGGATTAATGAGAGTCTTTTTTTCTGTTTTGGTTGGGTGCTGGATATGTTTGGGCGCGAATGCGGCAGAACTGACCGCGCTGGATGTGGCCATGCAAAATGTGCGTGCGGCGTGCAGTGGTTTGTCGGGGCAGATGGATGAATTAAAGCAAATGGCCGGAATCAACACCGCGGTAACAGGGATGGGAACGTTGGCCAGTGGCGGTGCAACCGTTGCAGGCGTCGTTAAATCAAATGTCGATGCCCAGGCAGATGAAATCGAAGATTGGCTGGCCCGCTTTATGACACAACCAACAGATACATCGGGTAATCCGAAAGTTGATTTGGCGGTGATAGACAAGGACGCATTGATGAATTCGGTTTCCAGTTCTGGATCAATTGGGGGGGCAAATGGCGCGGCCGATAAATCTGAATTTGCCGCCAAAAATGAAGAGTTGAATCAGAAAACACAACAATCGAAAAGATTGGGTAATGTGCGTACTGGGCTGTTGGCGACAGGTACGGTGACAAATATTGCAGGGGCGGTAATTGCCGGAAAAAATCGCACCCAGGGTGGATTAAGCGAAATGATTAACGATTGTGTGAATGCAGTGCGCACACTGGAAAATGCCAAGATGCAGGCGCATGTCGCCGGCAGTGCGGATGAAAATCAGATTGCGCGTGCAGATGCGATAATTGATGCGTGCAGTGGATATAAAACCATTGATTTGTCAATCATAGATAATCGTGCCAAAGGTGCAACGGTGTCCAGCGGAATTGGGGCGGCAACTGGGCTGATTGGAACGATTACGTCGGGGGTCGCTAATTCCAATGATACGCGCCAGGGTGACGAGACGCGCGAAAAAAATCTGAATACCGCATCAAATGTTTTAGGTGGGGCCACAACCGCGGCGTCATTGACAGCGACCATATTTAACGCAACACAAATAAACGCGGTTAAAAACCTGGTGCAAGTGGCAGATCAGTGCGAGGGGGCGTTGAAATGAAAAAAATATTTGTGATGTTTTTGGCGGCCTTGGTTTTTGTCGCGCCGGCGGCGGCGGATGATGTGGTGTTTGATGCTGATATGCCGGTTGTACTGAGTTATGAACATATTAAAAATTCTGACTTTTTTGTTGCAAATCCAGATGCGCTGGGGTGTTTCGTTCTATATTTAGGATGGCTGAACAGTGTGGGGGGCGGTCAATATTATGATGCGGTGACAAATGGAATTCGTATTTCTATGAACCAGTTGGCTGCATTGGCGAATGCAGCGGTTATTGGTATTGGGTATGGAATGATGCCGTATGATTCTGGGGAATATGTTGCCGCATATGTCAGTGGCAGTCATAAGGTTTCTGGGTATGATGCGTCTTGCGCGGCGTTGAAAAAACTGGTGCCAAATGACAAGGAGGCCCAGCGTCGTTTGGCAATCGATATTGTGTGGGACATTTTCGACAGTGTCCAGGTGTCCCAGAATTCGGCGACGCCGGCGAATGAAAAAGGAAAATAGAATGCGGGTGTTGGGAATTGACCCAGGATTGTTACATACAGGTTGGGCCGTTGTCGATGTTAATGGCGCGGCACGGCACTATGTCGCCAGTGGGGTTATTCTGCCCAAGGCGTCATTGTCGTTGCCAGAACGGTTGGCGATAATTTTTCGTGGTGTGTCAGAACTGTGCGAACAATTCCATCCAAATGAATGCAGTATTGAAATCACATTTGTTAATAAAAATCCGCAAACAACATTAAGTCTGGGGCACGCCCGCGCGGCAGCAATTGTGGCGGTGGCGAATCAGAACATTCCAATTTTTGAGTACGAGCCGAATGTTATAAAAAAATCCTTGACGTCCGCGGGGCATGCGGACAAGGACCAGGTATATAAAATGGTGCGGATGCTGTTGCCCGCCGCACAGCCAAAAACACCAGATGAAAGTGATGCAATTGCAATTGCGTTGGCGCATACCAATATGTCCAGAATCAGGGTATAGGCAGATTATTTCCTGAAACTGATTTTTGCAACGGCATCGCGGCCGAAATATTTGTTTATTTTGTTCTTTATTTCATCGGACATATATGACAGTTGCAATGTAAATGCCGGATTTGTCGGGCGCAATGTTATATTAAACCGATCGTCCCGCATTTTTTTTATTGCGGCAATTTTTGCAATACCCGAAATATCGGGCCCCATGATTTCTGGCCATCGCGCGACCAGGTCCGCATCAGATGCACGTACGCCAAATATTCGCATCAGGCCGCCCATCGCCCCGGCAATGGTCTGGGGGTGGGCAGTGCGGGTAAAGAATTTTTTATTTGGTTGGTTTGACATATGTGTATTCTTTGGGCATCAGGATATACATGCGACCCTGGGCATGCTGGCCATGGGCGAATTGATACGCGTCGTCCCCCTTGCCGAAAAAGATGTCTGCACGAATCCATCCGCGGATTGCACTGCCGGTGTCTTGGGCAATCATCAGGCGATTAAAGCGGCGACCGTCAGACAGATTGGTGTCAATGTATACCGGTAACCCCAGTGTATATATGTCATCGTCCATCGCAATAGAACGAATCTTGGACAGTGGGGTTCCCAATTTCCCAATTACATCAGGTGGAACCGATTCATAAAAGTAAACATAACGCGGATTGTTATAAATTACTTCACGGGCCAATTCGGGATTTTGTTTCAAATACTGCCACACGGCGTCTGCAGAATATCCATTCGGTGGACGAATGCCACGCGCGCGCAGTTGTTCGCCAATAGATTTAAATGGCATATCGTTTACCGCGGCAAAGTTTAATTTTACCAATGTGCCGTCGTCCAGTTGGACCATGCCGCTGCCCTGGATTTGGATGTTCTGGACGTCAACAATATTCGCCCAATACAGGGGACGGCCAATCTGTTGTTCTACGATTGTTTTTTTTGGTACGCCCTTGTAATTACGGCCATCTGTTGGTACGCCCATCAGCGGTTCGTTACACTGGGCCGTTTTAGTGCGGCATCCGGGTATGACCGGTGAATAGTATCCCGTATATAACCCGCGTTCGCCACCGTTTTCATCCAGTATTTGGTATGGTTGAAAATTGGATTCAAACCATGCGCGTACGGTTGCAACGTCGGCCGACGCCGATGGCAGCATGCGACACTTTTCTTCGAACAGTGCCCGGTCCGGGATAACGCGGCCGGTATATTGAATCTTGGCCCGGCATGAATTACGGAATGCCTGCAGTGCATAGCGTACGTCGTCATCGCGCCAGCCCGGTAAATCATTATATGATACACGTTTCAGGTTTGATGGAATTACAGAATTATCCCCCTGGTGCGTGGGGGTGGACAAATCGCACGATGTCAGTGCACCCACACACGATATAACAGCCAGTGATCGTAATATTATGCGACGAACCCCTGAAAACATTTTATTGTATCCCCCCACTTGTAAATCTGTACCAATGATGTTATATTACCATAAAATGATGCGTAAAAAAAGGAGTAAACGCAATGGCAAAATTTAACATCATTTCACAATTCTTGAAAGATTTTTCATTCGAGAGCCCAAATGTCCCAGAATTATTCTTTAAAAATGAAAATGGCCAGGCCAAATTAGAAATCAATATTGATATTCAAATCAAGGGCGCAGAAAATAACTTGTTCATGGTTGACCTGTTGACCAAGGTGCATTCAAAACTGAACGAAGGGGACAAGTCGATATTCTTGATTGAATCGACATATTCAGGACTGGTCCAGATGGGCGAAGAAAAAGACGAAGAAGTTAAAAAACGTACACTGTTGATTGATGTGCCGACATTGTTATTCCCAAATGTTCGTGCGCTGATTACGCGTATGACCGCAGAATCTGGGTTCCCAGCATTTGTAATGCAGCCGGTTGATTTTGCAAAATTATACGAAGACAGACAAAAACAGGCCCAGGCACAGTCGGCGGTGCCTGCTAATAATAAATAACATTTAAATTGCATTGTGCAAAATGCAGATAATATCCGCGCATGTGTGCGGATATTTTGTTTTTATATTTTTTATGATATAATGTCCCCGCCATGGCACGGGATAAATATCTTTCAACGAAAAGTGGAATCAGCGGGTATTCGTTTGCAAACCTGGGGTTGTTTACTGGGTTCGCAGATGGTATTTACAATGCGGTTTATTCGCTGGTGCTGATGGAAATATTTATGAATTCTGCGGTGGTTGGCGTCTATGTTGGTATATATGCCGCGTTCTGTATGGTTGTCGGCTTGTTCGCGAACGAATTGTTGCGACGTTTTTCCAAGGCCAAAATTTTCTATTTTTCTATGCTGATGTTGGCCGTATGTTATGCAATGATGGGATTTTCTATCCGGCCCAGTACATTTGTTATATTGGATTATACGACTGGTATCGCGATAACGCTGGTTGGGGTGTTGATACCATTGTTTATGTCTGATTTTTCGCAAAAAATCGGAATGGCGCGTTTAAATTCACGATATCATTTGTGGCTGAATATTGGGGCGTTGATGGCGCCTATGATTGCGGTGGCAATTGCGGATCAGTATGATAATCGTGCCGCGTTTTTTGCGTCGGCATTGATTTATTTGGCTGGGTGGGGGCTGTTTAAATATTTTCGGATTGTTCAACCAGATAAACGTGTGCGGCCGGTTAATCCGCATAGAACAGTGCGCGCGCTGTGTAAAAATACGGTGGCGTTTTTTCGACATCGCGGGATGCCGCGCGCGTATGCGGTGAATTTTGGGTACTATTCTTTGCGTGCGATGCGGTATTTGTATGTGCCGATTATTGTTATGGAAAACGGTTTTTCCAAAGATACGCTGGGGTGGGTTTTAACGTTGGGGATTGTTCCATATCTGGTCTTGTCTGAGATGATGGCGCGGTTGGTCAAAAAATACGGCAAGAAAAAATGGCTGTGGCTGGGGTTCGTGTCATTCGCAGTATTTTCAGGATTGGCGACGTTTGTTACCGGGGTGCCACTGTTGGTGATATTTGTTTTGTGGCAGATTTCAGGTGCATTGATGGAATCTGTGCATGATTTGTTGTTCTTTGATGGGACAAAAAAGGCAGAACAGACAAAGTTCTATGGAATATTCCGGACCAGTGTGAATTTGCCTAATATTATTGCGCCAATGTTGGGGGCGGTATGTATTACAGCATTTGGTGGAACGGCGGCCGTATGGATCGTGACGGCGGTGATTGGGGCGCTGTCGGCACTGGTGTTGGGGGTAAAGAAATAGGCGCGTGTGTGGGACCACGGTGGGATGAATTTTCGTTGCGAACAGACAAAATAAATTGTATTATTTTCCTGAAAAGTAAAGGGGATTTTTATGGCAAAAAAAGAAGCAGTCAAAGATTCTGGCACATCGGCAAAAAATCCGGCGTTGGAATCGGCGTTGGCACAAATTCAAAAACAGTTCGGCAAAGACGCAATTATGAAAATGGGCGATGGGTCCCAACAGGGGATTGAGGCGATTTCGTCCGGTTCGTTGGGGTTGGATATTGCGCTGGGGATCGGTGGATATCCGCGTGGACGTATCGTTGAAATCTTTGGCCCGGAGAGCAGTGGTAAAACAACACTGGCACTGCATGCCGTGGCTGAGGCACAGAAAAAAGGCGGCACATGTGCATATATTGATGCAGAAAATGCACTGGACCCCAGTTATGCAAAAAAGTTGGGCGTGGATGTTGCAAACCTGATTATATCCCAGCCGGATTCTGGTGAACAAGCGCTGGAGATTGCAGATACGTTGATTAAGTCTGGGGCGGTGGATGTTGTTGTTATCGATTCGGTTGCAGCACTGGTGCCCAAGGCCGAGTTGGAGGGAAATATCGGCGATTCGTTCGTTGGAACAACCGCGCGCCTGATGTCGCAGAGCTTGAAAAAACTGGCGGGGTCGGTATCGCGCAGTAATACGCTGTTAATCTTTATCAACCAAATTCGTATGAAGATTGGCGTTATGTTCGGAAATCCAGAAACAACATCAGGGGGGAACGCATTAAAGTTCTATGCATCGGTGCGCCTGGATATTCGACGCACAGGTCAGATCAAGGATAAAGAAACAGTCATCGGAAATGAAACACGTGTCAAAATTGTTAAAAACAAGGTGGCGCCACCGTTCCGTACGGTTGACTTTAAAATCATGTATGGCGAAGGTATTTCGCGCATCAGTGAAATTTTGGACATGGGCGTGAAGTATGACTTTATCGAAAAAGCCGGCAGTTTTTATTCTTATAATAATGAACGCATGGGCCAGGGCGAAAATAATGCGCGTCAATGGCTGAAAGAACACGAAGATGTTCAACAAGAATTGCTGGATAAAATTATGGCGCGGGCAAACGGAATTGCCGAAGAAATGACCACTGGTCCGGCCGATGACGATGATGCGGACGCGTCTGGGGCGGATGGCGCGGCGATGATAGAACAGTAAATAACACCAAAGGGGATTGCAATGGGCTTTGCCAGATTTTGTGCGATGTCGGATATTGTGTTGCGTGGGCATGTGTTGAACTGGTTCTGGCGCAACCGTGTGCATCGGCGGCGTGTACGCAGCGATATTCTGGCGACGGCAATCCCGCGGTATTTTCGGCGATACTTGCCGGCGGCTGCCGCGGTGGTTGAACGGCCAGTGGTGCGTGATGACAAAAACGAAAAAATCTGGACCATTTGGTTGCAGGGCGAAGATAACGCGCCGCCGTTGGTCCAGGCGTGCTTTCGCAGTGTCAGAAAAAATTGCACCCAGGAATTGGTCGTGCTGGACGAAGATAGTTTGCGCAAATATATAACGTTGCCAGATATCATATGGGAAAAGCGCAAACAGGGAAAAATCAAAAATGCGCACTTTGCAGATATTTGTCGTGTGGAACTGTTGTATGAACATGGGGGGATTTGGCTGGATTCAACCGGGTTCGCAACGGCGCCGATTCCAGATTGGATTATCAAAGAAGATTTCTTTGTATATATGGCCGGTCAACATGTCGGCAGTCCGTACAGCTTTATGCAGAACTGTTTCATTCGGGCGCGGCGCGGGGCGTATTTGCTGGATGCGTGGCGTGCGATGATTTTAGATTACTGGATGCATGAAAATCACAGTTTTGATTACTTTATGCACCAATTGCTGTTTAAAACGTTGGTGACAAATGATCCGCGGGCGAAAAAGTATTTTGCCAAAATGCCGCATGTTGACCAGGACCCAACGCACGCGTTGTGGTGGACATACGCGGACCAGCCGTTTAATCAAAAAACATTTGATAAAATAACATCAGGCGCGTTCTTTCAAAAGACAACCTATGCCCAGGCAAAAAATCCAATCCCGGGCAGTTTTGCCGACGTTATGATAAACAAGATGTATAAAGATTAGTGGGGGAAATTGTATGCCGGCGATATCTGTGATTATTCCAATATATAATGTCGAAAAGTATTTGCGACGGTGTCTGGATAGTGTGCTGAATCAGACCTTTACCGATTGGCAGGCCATTTGTGTAAATGACGGCAGTCCGGATAATTCGGCTGCCATTTTGTCTGAATATGCCGCCCGGGATTCGCGGTTCAAAATTGTAAATAAAAAAAATGGCGGTCTGTCGGATGCGCGTAATGCCGGGATGCCGCATGCCACAGGGGACTATGTCTTGTATTTGGACAGTGATGATTTTATTCATCCACAAACAATGGAAATTGCGTACTATTTGGCGACGCGGGATAATTCGGATATCGTGTCGTTTACATATGACAGAATCTATCGTCCGCAATTGATGGTGCGGCATATTCTGAAAATGGATACAGACAATGTTGTGCCAATGCGCATGCATAAAAAATATGATCCAGCCCAGGTCAAGACACTGTTGACGAATGATATCTATGCATATGCGACCGAGCGTGCGCACAATATGTTTAATCCGCGGCGCAGATGGTTGGTCAAACATTGCCAGGTCTGGAAAAATCTGTATCGGCGTGATTTAATTTCGGATACATCCTTTATCAAGGGTATATTATTCGAAGATTTTCCATGGTGGTCGGCAATTATGCTGAAAAATCCGCGTGTTACGATTGCGCCATTGCCGTTGTATTTCTATGTGCCAAACTTTGGCGGGATTGTTTTGTCGGCAAAGCAATTGCGTATACTGCACAGTTTGTGTGATGGAATCACAGATGCATATACGCGGTATAAAAAGAATGCAAACGAATATCAAATGCGCAAATGGAACAAAAACTTTAAATGGTATTTTATAAAATGGGCGTTCAGAAAAATAAAGTATATGGATAATCGTGCCGATATGGATGCGGCGCGGGCCCGGTTCGTTGAACTGGAAAAAATTGGGGCGCTGGACAATCCGCCAACATGCTGGGCACGGCGGTTGCGGTGCAAAATCTGCAAGTTTATAAAAGTATGTGATAAATGAAAAAGTTAAAAATTGCGTTCTGTGTTCGTGATATGAAGGTCGGTGGTGTCGAATCGGTTATGATTCGCACGCTGGATGAATTGATAAAAAATAAAAAACTGGATATCGTTGTCATAACGTATTCGAAAATCAAAGAGCCTATTTATCAGAAATGGTTTGCCGAACACCCAAATGTCCCGGTGTATACGCTGTATCCATCAAAGTGGCTGGGGACAGATTTGGCGCACTTTTTCTTGTTGCGTATTGTGCAACATTTGTGTCGCGATGTTTATCGGTGGTGGCTGCGTATGCGGCACGGTGTCCGGGGTGCCGGTGATATAGATGTGTATATCGATTATTATAACTTTTCATTCAATTCTGAATTTAGGGCCATAAAGAAACCGAAAATTGCGTGGTGGCATGCGTCTATTAACACGTTTGTGTCGGGCAATTATATTCGATATCTAAAAAATTATGATGCGATGGTGGCGCTGACAGATGGGTTCGTAGATGAATTTAGAAAATTATATCCCGAATACCAGAATCGGATTTTGCGGATATATAATCCGCTGGATTTAAAAAGCGTTGTTGATAAATCTGGTGCAGGGGTGCGACCGCGCGGAAAATATTTTGTCTGTGTATCGCGGCTGTATGCGGACAAGGATATAACAACGGTGCTGCGCGCATTCGACAGGTTCTGGGACAAAAATAATCGGCCGAATGTTAAATTGTTTATCATTGGCGATGGCAGTTTTCGTAATCGGTATGAAGAATTGGCCCGTACATTGGGGGCGGGAAAAAATATAGTCTTTACCGGGGCGCTGGCGAATCCGTTTGGATATATGCGCGGCGCAATGGCAAATATTTTGTCCAGTTACAGCGAAGGGTTGCCGACGGTGTTGGTGGAATCTGGCGCATTGGCAACGGTGAATATTTCATCTGATTGTAAAAATGGCCCGCGCGAGATTTTGTGTGATGGGGCCGGGGGATTATTATTTACGCCGGGCAGTGTTGATGAATTGGCGGCGTGTATGTCAGATGTATTCAAGGGACGGGTAAACGTGAAAAAAATGACGCGTGTGGCCCAGAATGGACTGGGGCGATTCGATTCTGATATTATATCTGACCAGATAATAAAGCTGATAAAATCATATTCCTGATTTTTTAAATCGTGTTGGAATTTTCACGACGCGTTTTATTCCCAACATCCCGGGTTTGTCCAGTGCGTATATCGGCCGGGCAAATGTTTGCAATATTCGTGCGCGGGTTAACCATTCTTCGCCATGTGCGGGCAGGGCGGTTACCGCATTAATCGTGCCGTTGCCACGCCGGCGCAGGTGGGCCAGCCAATCTGCCCCGCGGGCAGCCGCCTTGCGCACCAGCATTTGCATATCAACCGCGCCAAAGTGCAGCAGGTACAGGTTTTTATCAATATGAAAATTGTGGCCAGATATGCTGTGGAACCCGCTGCCCCAGTCCAGGGGGGTGGTCTTTACAACCGGTTTAGTATATCGTGTTGACAATAATGCATATTCACGTTGGTGCAATATAGGTTTCTTTGTGTCCAGAACCGATTCGGTTTTCATGTTTTGACCCACGTCCAGCCCCAGGCCAGATACAGTATTTTTTATCTGTATTTCCGACAAGTATTCCGCCAATGTTTTATTCGTTTTGGGGTCAACAATTAAAAATTCATCACAATCACAACCAATTACTATGTCGTATGTTTCCAGCAGTTCGCGCGCCAATTCGTTCAGTTTTCCGATGCGATATTTGTCGCCCGCTGCACGTGACAGGTCGGTGTGTGGTAATTTTTCTATGTGTGCCGCGCCGGCGTTTTGGGGTACTGGCTGGTCCGTGCCGTCCAAGTATATGTACAGGTTTTCTGGGCCAAATTGGTCACCGTAATATTTCAGCCACCGGTGCAGAAAAAAATCGTCATTACGCACCATTGTTATGGCGGCGATTCGTTTTAATTTTACTTGCGGTGTTTTCATAATTTTTCAGTACGTATTTTGTGAAAAAAATATCTGACGTTCCTGTACAGTATTTTAAATGGATTTTTTGTCAAAAGCCAGTCTATATATTCATCGCCCAGCGAATCGCGCGCGGACGACAAAATTGCATCGCGTACGTTTTTATCCGTGTGGGATAATACATATCTGATCTGGCGCCCCAGGCATCCATTGTGTCGGGTGAACGATGCCTTTTTAATAAATGGCATACCATTGCGATACAGGTGGCGCACGTTATTATAAATGCTGCGCCCGGGGACAGAAAATATGCAACGGTATGCGATATTCTGGGCGGTTATCAGTTTTGTGAATCCCTGTTCATACAGGTATGTGATTGCGCCTTTGTCCCGTTGGGGTCTGACCGATGTGATAAATCTGTCGAACCAATCTGTACACACGATGTCGCGCCGCATGCCAATAAACCAAGACTGGATATGTGGCCGTTCGTGATGCGGATTGCATACCAGCCCAAACACAGGCACACCAAATGATTCCATCGTTTCAAAGTATGGACCAATTGGGCGCGTTGGGCCATACACAGAATCGTTTATCATATATATGTAATCGTATTTGGATAAAATCGCTGTATCCCGCGCGTAGATGTATGCACGCTTGTACGAACCAAAATCATATTCGCCGTGTCTGTGTGCATCGGCGTGCAGTACGTATGTGCGCAATTTGTCCAGTTCTGGGGCCGGGACGTCACAATCCATTATCAATATAATATCGCCATGCGTGGACAAAGACTGTACCATGTACACCAGCGATTCATCAACAGCGCCACGTGCACTGTATCCAGCCAATAAAAATAGACGCCTAGATTTCAACGTTTTTCCGTGTTTTCTTTCTGATGTTGCTGTCCAGTTCTTTTTTGCGCAAACGGATTGTTGCGGGTGTAACCTCTACCAGTTCATCGTCTTGGATATACGACAGCGCTTCTTCCAGTGACATTTTGCGCGGTGGGGCCAAGAACAGTTTTTCATCTGATGTAACAGAACGAATGTTTGTTAATTCTTTGCCGCGTACGGGGTTTACCTCCAGATCATTTTCTTTGCTGTGTTCGCCGATAATCATGCCTGAATAAACCTCGGTCTGGGGACCCACGAACAGCACGCCACGTGGTTCCAGATTGTGCAACGCATATGTTGTTGTGACGCCGCTCTCCATCGATACCAGAACACCTGGGCGATACTGTATAATCGGGCCACGATATGGTTCGTATCCGGAAAATACGCGGTTCATTATCCCTGTGCCACGTGTGTCGGTTCTGAATTCAGACAGGTATCCGATTAGGCCGCGCGATGGCGCTGAAAATACAATACGTGTTTTGCCGCCGCCGGATGATTTCATTTCGGTGATTGTGGCCTTGCGCTTGGTCATTTTCTCAATCACAACGCCAGAAAATTCGTCGTCAACGTCAATTACAACTTCTTCGATTGGTTCCAGTTTTTCGCCGTTCGGGCCATCTTGCATAACGACGCGTGGGCGGGATACGCTAAGTTCAAAGCCTTCGCGGCGCATGGTTTCAATTAATATCCCCAGTTGCAATTCGCCACGACCCGATACTTCGAACGATTCGTTATTTGCACTTTGCACAACGCGCAGGGCGATGTTTGTTTCAGCCTCTTTGAACAGGCGTTCGCCAATCATGCGTGATGTTAATTTCTTGCCGGACCGGCCCGCCAATGGTGATGTGTTTACAAAAAATGTCATGGTCAGCGTTGGTGGATCAATCGGCATGGCCGGAATCGGTTCTGTTACATCTGGGGCACACAGGGTGTCTGCCACAGTTGCCTTGGAAAATCCGGCCACAACCACAATGTCACCCGCCGATGCGGATTCCAGGGATACTTTCTCAATCCCGCGATGTTCGATAATTTTTGTGATTTTGGCGTTTTCAACCAATTCGCCATTCATGTTTATTGCCTTGACTGATTGGCCAACGCGTACCGTGCCCGATTCGATTTTGCCTGTTAAAATGCGGCCAACGTATGGGTCTGCCTCTAGCGTGGTGGCCAACATAGAAAACGGCGCGTCAATTTGACAGCGTGTCCCGTTGCAATCAGGGGCGGGAACATGATCAATAATCAATTGAAACAATGGGGTCAGGTCTGTGTGTGCATCATTTAAATCACGTATCGCCCAACCGTCACGCCCGCATGCATATAAATATGGAAAGTCCAGCTGGGAATCCGTGGCGCCCAGTTTATCAAATAAATCAAATGTTTCGGTTAATACTTCGTCCGGTCGGGCGTCAGACCGATCGATTTTATTGATACATACAATCGGCCGCAGCCCCAGTTTTAGTGCCTTGGATAATACGAATTTCGTTTGGGGCAGGGGCCCTTCGGCGGCATCAACCAGTAATACCACACCATCAACCATGGATAAAATACGTTCAACTTCGCCACCAAAGTCCGCGTGCCCCGGTGTATCAACGATATTGATTTTATAGTCGCGCCACTGGATTGATGTCGGTTTGGCAGAAATTGTAATTCCGCGTTCGCGTTCGATGTCACCACTGTCCATTACGCGTTCGGCAACGCGTTCATTTTCGCGGAATGTGCCCGCCTGTTTTAGCATATTGTCGACCAGTGTCGTCTTGCCGTGGTCAACGTGTGCGATAATCGCAATATTACGAATCTTCATAACCATGATATTATGTCCTGCATTGGTATAGTATTAAAAAAACACAATCACCAGATTATACTATAAAATTGGATTTTCAACAAATATATGTAAAAAACTTGACGTTTTTATAATTTTGTCTATATTATAGTGTGTATAGCAAAGAGGGAAAAATGATTGACTATAATGCAACACTGCAGAATTTTTTTGCTGAATGCATAAAGTTTTTAAAAAAACGTCGCAGCAATGCCGCAGATACTTTTATCGCGGCGCGGATAACCCAGGCGATTCGTGTCATACAAACGATTGCTGAAAATCCCCGGTTGTATGCGGATTATGAATCCCGTATCCAGGCAGGATTTGAATCTGATGATGTGTTCAAGGCGTTTGACCCGCGGTTTGATTTGGCCAGAACGTATGTCCAGGTTTTGTACTGTATGCAAAATCTGAACAGCCCGAATGACTATGAACGTGTCAGGGCCCAGGGCGCGTTGTTATCTGGGATGAAAAAAATCACGTACGCGAATTCTGCGAATGTGTTCAAGGATTTTATTTATCCGTTCATGGCACCAAAAAAGTTTGCGGTTCATGTTAAGCAAAATTCACGATAAACATAAAAAACGGCATGTGCCGGTTTTTATGTGTAAAAATGCAGATTGTTCTGGTATACTGGTCGTATATGGATACAAGGGGGATTAATATAATGAATACAGAAAAACAAAAATTTATTCCCAGCGAAGTGTATAAAGTGATATCACAGGGCTTGTCAGATTTTTATACGTTGGCGCGGGCGAATGTTCGACGGCATTGGCGGGGGCTGACGCGGGAACAGCAATATGCGGCTGTGCGTGCGCTGGTCCAGCTGAATGATGTTTCGCTGTCGCCAATAAAATACTTTTCGCGCGTTGCAACCCAGGCGGATTGGATTGACCGGGGCCAGCGTTATGCCGCAGAAAATGATTTGAAAGATGCAGATTCGGCATTTTACTTTGTCCAGGACCCAAAGGGATTGGTGCTGAACGCGACGCGGGCGGCGTTTGTTAATAACTATGACCTGGGGCAGTTGTTCTTTTATTATTGTGACGCAATCCAGGGATGGGAATACAACCGCACGGGCGGTGCCGCGGAAAAGTCATCGTCAAATTGGGATGCGTCGCGTATTTATGATTTGGCAAATCGGGTGTCTAAAAAGGTCCAGGCCCAAAAGCCAAATCCAATAGTTGCGATGTTTGGGCGCAAGAAAAAATTGCAACGATAAAAAAACCGGCGTATGCCGGTTTTTTTATTAATGCGCCCCACCAATTTTCGTGCGTCCGCCCATCAGTGGCTGTAACTTGGCCGGGATATTGACGCTGCCGTCGGGGTTTTGATGGTTTTCCAGCAATGGTACGAGTGCGCGCGGTACGGCGATACCCGTGTTGTTCAGTGTGGCGCAAAACTTTACGTCATTCGTTCCATTTTCGCGATACCGGGTATTTGTGCGGCGGGCCTGGAATGTGCCAATTGACGAACAGCTGCCCAGTTCTTTGTATGCGTTTTCTGATGGGACCCATGCCTCGACATCGTTCATCTTGACCTTGTTAAAACCCATGTCGCCGGTGGAATTCGCAATCACGCGATAGGGCAGTTCCAGATCCGCAACCACATCACACAGGTTGTTCAGTAATTCTTGGTGCATGGCATCCGATTGTGCCGGTGTGCAGAATATAAACTGTTCAACCTTGTTAAACTGGTGAAAACGGGCCAGACCGCGCGTGTCACGACCGGCGGCGCCTGCCTCTTTGCGGAAACATGGTGAAAAGCCGGCATATTTTATTGGCAATTTATCTTCGGCCAAGATTTCGTCACTGTGCAACGAATTCAGGATTATTTCTGCCGTTCCTGCCAGGCATCTGTCTGTGCCGGCCAACATGAACACGTCGTTGTTCATAACCGACAGATCAGAACCCATAAAGTGGCCCGCGTCAAATATTGTCTGGGGTTTTGTAATCGATGGGCATTCAATGAATGTGAATCCGCGCGAAATCAGTTTCTGGATAACATATGTTTCAATCGCCAGTTGTAATTCGGCCGCTTCACCGACTAGACAATATGTTCGGGTTCCGCAAATTTGACCAATTTTGTCTGGGCGCCACCAATCGTTCATATCCAGCAAGTCCCATTGGGGGCGGGGGGTAAAATCAAATTCACGTGGCGTGCCAACACGACGAACTTCGACATTTGCCGAATCGTCGGGGCCAATCGGGGCCGATGCATCTGGGATTTGTGGTACGCGATGCATCAAATCATTCAATTGGGCATCCCGCGCGGCCAGTTCGGCCATGTCTGTGGCGATTTCGTCGCTGATTTGTTTTGAACGGGCGATCAAAGGTGCCTTGTCTGTGGCGGTGGGAATTTCACGTGTAATCTTATTTTTTTCCGCCGTCATTGTTTGCGTAATTGTTTTTAATTCACGAACACGTGCGTCCAGTTCCAGAATCTGGTCCACATGGTCATCAAAGCCCTTGACACGACATGCGTTTTTTACGATGTCTGGGTTTTCACGAATAAATTTAATGTCCAGCATAGATTTTTCCCTTGGTATAAATAGATATATGTAACAGTTCTGTTGGTATTTTGTGTCAATTAAATCCGGCCCCCAAACGGGGATGATGATCTGTGTAAAGATAAAAATACAAACTGCATAACAGTTTTATTCTAGGCAAATATGCGGCAAAAATCAATATATTTGTGTGCTGGTGAAAATATTTGCGCGATATTGTGGTTTGTGGTATGCTGGGGGCCGACAGTTAATCATAACGCAGGATGTGTACTATGAATGAGGTTATTATGTATGATGTTTTAATCTTAGGTTCGGGGCCGGCAGGACTGACGGCGGCACTGTATTGCGCCCGCGGTGGGAAAAAGACCCTGGTGCTGGGGGGTGACCGGCTGGGGGGACAAACTGCTGGGATTGCGGTTCTGGAAAATTATCCGGGATGGGCCGGCAGTGGTCTGGAACTGGCGGAATTCATGAAAAAGCAGGCGGAATCATTCGGGGCAGAAATTAAATTTGTTTCCGCGACCGAAATCGCAGGTGACGCGGAAAGCGCGTTTAATATACTGTGCGACGATGGTAAACGATATGTCGGCAAGGCTGTAATCATCGCCACAGGGGCGTCCCCGCGCAGACTGGAAATTGATGGCGCGCGTGAATTGATGGGCCAGGGCGTGTCGTACTGTGCCACATGTGACGGATTCTTTTATTATGGCAAAGACGTCGTCGTCATGGGTGGGGGCAATTCGGCCTTGAATGACGCGCTGTATTTGGCCGACGTTGCCAAGAATGTTAAAATCGTCTATCGCAAGGGTGCCTTTACCCGTGCAGAAGATGTTTTGCGTAACCGCGTCTCGGAACGTGAAAACATTGAATGCTTGTTCAATACTGATTTGAAAAAAATTGCCAAAACCCCGGATGACAAACTGGTCATCACCACAACCGATGACCAAGAAATTATCTGTGACGGTTTGTTTGTCGCCATCGGGCACGAGGCGAATACAGATTATCTGTCCGAAGATATTCGTCGTGATTCCATGGGGCGCCTGATTCCATCTGAATTGCCCCGCGGCATTTTTGTCGCCGGCGACGTTGAATCCGAAATAAAAATGCAAATCGCAACGGCGGTCGGAACAGGGTGCAGTGCGGCCATGGACGCCATCGCCTATCTAAATCAATTATAACCACGCATCTGCTGGTGGTTGGCGTTGGTCGTGTAGCGTTCAGTACACTCCCGTTGCCAACCACTGCGCATCTGCGCGGTTCTAATTGATTTGCGATTCGGATTATTTTTTTCCGAAGTGTTTTTTTAGCACATCGTATGCATCAGAGATTTTTGTAAATTCGGCCGCTGCGTTTTTGTGTTTCGCGGTATCTGGGTGATGTTGTTTTGCCAATACGCGATATCGCGCAGCAATCTCGCGCCAGTTGGCGGTGATGCCCAGACCGAATACTTTTAACGCAGATGAGACTGTTCGTGGCAGTGCACTGGGGCGGGATGGGGGCGGCGTTTTGTCAAATGTTGAACGGCCCGTGATAAAGTCGTTTAAAAAACGGGCATAGTCCGCCGCGTCGCGGTTCGCAGTATCTTTGTCTTTTAGTGGTGCGCCGAATGTTTGTTGTTCCCAGTCTGCCTCTATTTCGTCTGGGGTCATGTTTGCGTAATAGTTCCAGTTCTTGTTGTATTCGGCCGCGTGTTCACGGCAAAACCACCAGTATTCACGCAAATCGCGCGTTTTAGGCGCACGACATGTCCCTGCACGGGTGCATCCCGGATGATCGCATTTTTGTATCATATTTCATTATCCCCTATATGTCCCAGTGGGTGATGTGTTCGAACGATTTCTTGTAATTTTTCAGGTAATACGTGTGTGTAAATTTGGGTTGTGGCAATATCTTCGTGCCCCAGCATTGTTTGAATTGCACGTAAATTCGCGCCGCCTGCTAACAGGTGCGATGCAAACGAATGACGCAGTACGTGTGGACTGACCAGTGTGGGGTCAATGCCGGCCAGCACAGCGCACTTTTTTATTATTTTAAAAAAACCATCACGGGTTATGTGACCCGATTTGCTGTGTGATGGAAAAATATATTTGGATTCGTCGTCACCGCGCACCGCCAGCCATTTGTGCAGTGCGTTTTGTGCGCGTTCGTGCATAGGAACGATTCTTTCTTTGGCGCCCTTGCCATGAATTAGTAATTTGTCGCCCAGGTTTGCCGTCATTGGTAATTCGCACAGTTCAGAAACGCGCAGTCCAGATGCATATACCAGTTCCAGCATCGCACGCAGACGAATCGCGTTCTTGGTGTCGCCCGCAGATGATATCAGTAACTCAATCTCGTGAACGGACAAAAATTTCGGCAGTGGACGTGAACGCTTTGGCAGTTCCAGGTTTGCGGTTGGATTTTCGGTAATGATTTTTTCGGTCATCAAAAATTTGTAAAAACCGCGCAGTGCACTGGCGTGGCGGGCAACAGACGATGCACATTCTGGCATATGCCCCAGATATTCTTGGATATCAGCGCTGGTGGCACCAATCAGCCCGCCGGGTAATCTTTCATCAGCGTGGCGCAGATCGCACGCATAACTGGCCAGTGTGCGTGGGCTGCGACCGCGTTCGGCGGCCAGGGCTTCTAAGAACATATCTATATAGTTCATGGGTACAAAACAACTTCGGTCATATGCTGGGTGGCGGGAAATGATATAATCATTAATATCACCAGAACGGCAACCAGGGTCCAAATTATAATCTTGTTTCGTTTTGTGTTACGTTTGCGTAGTGGCATGGTGGTTCCTTTTGTACAATATTATATGGTATCAAAGCTGGCAATGAAAACACCGGCCGCCGCAATTATTATCAGTGGCGGGGCAATGATTGCCAATAATGGGGGAACAACACCCGTCGCCCCCAAGGCATTGAATATGTTTATCAAGAAATACACCGCAAAGCACGTGATAATCCCCAGACCAAATTTTACCCCAAAACTGTAATTACGGCGTTGACGTGTCTGGGAAAATGCAACACCCAGTGTCGCCATCGCCACCATGGTTAATGGTAAAAACAGTAATGTCCAAAACTGGACCAGGTGCCCACGCACAGGAACGCCGATTGTTGACATCTTGTGTATAAATTCAGGCAGCTGCCAAAATGAAATTTGATCAGGTTGCAGATATCTGTCCAGAACAGTTTGGGGTGTTAATAATGTATCAATGTGCCAGTCGTGTTTTGTCGGAATGCCACGGGAATCCCACGTGGTGGCGTTTGTCGCACTTAGTCCGGAATCAGACAGGGTGATAGTGTTTGATTCTATGCGCTGGGATAATTTAAATGTTTTGTCTTGGATATAAACAGTGGCGTTGTCAAATAACAATATGTCCCCAGATTTATGCATGGATGCCGCGTTCATCGTGATATAGCCGTTGTCTGATGCCTCGCGCAGCCAGATGTCGCCGTCAATCAGTACCAGGTGGTCAGATGTTATATTCTTGCCACTTTGGTGGACAGAATACGGATTTATAACCGTTGTCGCAATCAGCCCAATTAATGCCGCGCTGGCCAAAAAAGGGCGGGCCATTTGATATGGCGACAGGCCTGCACTGGCCACAATAATACTCTCGCTGGATTTGGTCAGATTATATGATGCCAGCAATGTTCCCATAAATATCGCCAGCGGTAAAAATAGTGGCACGTATTCCAGTAATCGGGTCCATGATTCTGCCAGTGCGGCAAAGGCCGTCGGATTAGATGGCAGGCGTTCAACAAATGTTACCGCCATGATAATTCCACATACAACCAACATAACCAATCCAACGCCTGAAAAAAAGCGCCGCATCAGGAATCTGTTCAAAATTTTCGGTTTGGCTTTCATATAAATTTGTCAGTCAATTGAAAAGTATATCTTGGAAAATAGATAATTGCAAAATTAAAATGAATTTGTATAATCTTTAAAAAATTTAGCATAGGATGAAAAAATGGAAAAAAGACCGATTTCGCGGGCGGGTTTTGACAGCCTGATTAAAGAGTTAAAGGATTTAAAAGAGGTTCAACGCCCAGAAATTTTAAAAACAGTTCAGTGGGCACGCAGTCTGGGGGATTTGTCTGAAAATGCAGACTATAGCGCGGCCAAAGAAAAACAACGCCAAATTGACAAGCGTATCCAGTTTATCGAAGATGTAATAAATAATGCGGATATCGTTGATATAGACAGTCTGTCGGGAAATCGGGTCGTGTTCGGCGCGCGTGTTGTTGCCGAAGATGAAGATGGTAATCGCATGCAGTGCAGAATCTTGTCTGACATTGAATCTGATGGTAAACAGGTGATTTCATGTACGTCGCCCGTGGGGCGGGCAATGATTGGGCGATGCGTCGGTGATACATGCATCGTAAAATTGCCCAGTGGCGAAAAAGAATACGAAATATTGGAAGTAAAATTTAAAGACTAGACGTGGGGTGTTATCCTGTGCCGATTCGCGTTTTGCCAGATTTTCTGATTAACCAAATCGCCGCCGGCGAGGTTGTAGAACGACCCGCCAGTGTGGTCAAGGAACTGGTGGAAAATGCGCTGGATGCGGGGGCCGACCAGATTGTAATTGATGTCGTTGATGGTGGGCGCACACTGATTTCTGTGATTGATAATGGGTGCGGTATGACGCGCGATGATTTGGCGCGCAGTATAACGCGCCATGCGACGTCAAAGTTGCCAGACGATGATTTGCTGAATATCAATTTTATGGGATTCAGGGGCGAAGCGTTGCCGTCAATTGCGTCTGTGTCGAATATGACAATCGATACCTGTAACGGGACGGATGCCAACGGATGGCAGATTGACGCGAATACCGGCGCAATACGTCCATCTGATTGGGATTGTGGTACGCGAATTCGGGTTGCAGATTTGTTTTCCAGAACGCCCGCGCGGTTAAAGTTTCTGCGTGCCGATCGGGCAGAAATGATGTCTGTGGTTGATGTGGTCAAGCGTTTGGCCATGGCGCGACAGGATGTCGGATTTGTGCTGAATAACAAATGGTTCTTTGCCAAAAATCAGGATATAGATACGCGTGTCGTGGCGGTTATGGGGGACGATGTGCGGGGGCGTATGATTCCGGTTAATGCACAATCTGGGTCAGATGCATCCATGCAGTTGCATGGGGTTATATCGGAACCAACGCTGCGACGTGCATCGTCTGTGGATCAATATTTGTTCGTTAATGGACGGCCCGTCAAAGACAAGGTATTGGTCGGGGCATTGCGGGCGGCATACGTTGATGTGATGCATGCACGCGAATTCCCGTTGTGTGCGCTGTATTTGACAATTGATCCGCGGCGTGTTGATGTGAATGTTTCGCCGGCAAAAACCGAAGTGCACTTTTTAGAACCGTCGCATGTGCGTGGATTTATTGTAAAGTCTTTGCGTGATGCATTGGCACAAACGTTGAACCAGCGGGTGGCTGCAGATGTATCTGGGCCAGGGGGGCGGGTGGCGCCGCAGGGCGCGTCTGTCCATATGGAAAAAAACGATATTCGCCCCAGTCGGCCAACGGTCGCGTCGCGTATGGGGCCTGATTCTGCATTCATGTTTGTCGCGTCCCCAGATTTATCCGCCAGAATGTCCCGGCCAGATGATAATGCCCAGGAAAAAAACGCACATGTCGAATCCTGTAATGTGGACAGGCCGTTGGGACGTGTAATTGGACAAATCGCAAACAAGTATATATTGGCACAAAGTGGTGACAATCTGGTAATTGTTGATCAGCACGCGGCACATGAACGTATAACATATGAACACTTGCGCCGGCGTACAATTAAAACCCAGCCGTTGTTGACCCCAATTGTCGTGACGCTGCGTCGCGAAGACGTGGCGGCTGTGATGACGGTCGCAGATGAAATGCGGGCATCAGGATTACATGTCGATGAATTTGGTGACACGGCCGTCGCAATTTTTGAAAAGCCGGCAGATTGGGATCTGAATTGGGCGGAATTGTTTCATGATATCGCGGATGAGGTGCGAGATGTTGGACATTCGTCGCAACTGGGGCAACGACTGCATTTAAAATTAGCCAATTGGGCGTGTCATCACAGTGTGCGGGCCGGGCAAAAACTGGATATGGCCCAGATGGATGCATTGTTGCGGGATATCGAAAATACTGCGCGGGGGGACGAATGTAATCATGGCCGTCCAGTATACAAATTTATCCCAATCACGGAAATTGATGGATGGTTCGAACGCATATGATTTTTGGCGATTTTATAACTATTTTCTTTACATAATCGGCTTTTTTTACTATTCTGACGGCATAAATATCTGTATCAAGAAAAGGAGATTTCATAATGGAACAGACAAGTGCAGTTACAGATGCAGCACAGGCCGTACCACAAACGGCGGCAAATACCGGATGGGGCGTGCTGTTGTACTGTTTGGTAATCGTCGCGATATTGTACATATTTATGGTGCGCCCAAATAAAAAGCGTATGGCGGAATATCAAAAAATGCTGGATTCGCTGCAGGTGGGAAATCGTATCATGGCCGCGGGAATATACGGCACAATCAAAAAAATTAATGACAAAACTATCGAGATGGAAATTGCCAAAGGCGTTGTAATAGAAGTGAATAAAAACGCTGTGGCCAGTGTTGAACAAGGGGCGTAGATTATGTTTAAAAAATTGGCGATAATTTTTACTGCGGTGTTTGGGGTGTTGTTGGCTGTGCCGACGATGGCGCCCAGTTTGGCGCCGTATTTCCCATCGTGGATACAGCCAATCCCATTGGGATTAGACCTGAAGGGTGGGGC
This sequence comes from uncultured Alphaproteobacteria bacterium, assembly GCA_944390185.1. GTDB lineage: Bacteria > Pseudomonadota > Alphaproteobacteria > Rs-D84 > Rs-D84 > Enterousia. Next base: position 22,720 of record CALXPA010000005.1, read on the forward strand.
CCAATTGTTGTTAGAGGTTGATACCGATACAATGATGGCAGAAAAAAATGTCCAATTGTATGAAGAGGCACGTGGTGCACTGATCGATCGGGACAAGGGGGTTATCAGATTTTCTAATATGCGTAACAAGGACGGTGTCGTATCGTTCGTTGTGCGTGACGAAGGTGATGTGTCAGATGCGCGTGGCCGGTTAAGAAGTGTCTTTGGCGATACGGTTGATATCAGTGTCGATGGACGTAATGTTACATTGGTATATTCGCAAAAGGCCAAAGATGAAATGGTGCAAGATGCCTTGTCGCGCAGTATCGAAATCGTTCGTCGGCGAATCGATGCGCTGGGCACCAAGGAACCGTCTATTCAGAGCCAGGGTGGTAAATACATAATGGTTCAGTTGCCTGGTGTCGATAATCCAGAACGAATCAAGGAACTGATTGGACAGACGGCAAAGATGACGTTCCATCTGGTTAATGAAGATATTACCGCCGAACAATTGGCATCAGGGCACGCGCCCAGCGGAACACAATTCTTGCCGTATATGGATGCCCCAGGCCAGTTGGTGCCGGTTTATACACATGTAGAGGTGTCGGGTGAATCATTAAAAGATTCCCAGGCCGATTTTGACCAAAATAATATGCCTGTGGTGACAACGGTGTTCGATGCCGCCGGTGCGCGTCGATTCGCAAAACTGACAACGGACCATGTTAATGAACGATTCGCAATTGTGCTGGACGGGATGGTGTTGTCGGCACCGACAATCCGCGAACCAATTCCGGGTGGACGTGGGCAGATTTCCGGTGGATTTACCCTGCAGGGGGCCAAAGATTTGGCCGTGCTGTTGCGCAGTGGGGCCTTGCCCGCGCCGCTGCAGGTTATTGAAGAACGGTCGGTCGGGGCCGGGTTGGGCGCCGATACAATTGCCGCCGGTAAAATTGCGTCTGTGGTTGGTGTTATATTCATAATTATATTTATGATTATTTGCTATCGCGGGTTTGGCGTCATCGCCAGCTTTGTGTTGTTGATAAATCTGGCCATGATTATTGGAATATCTGCACTGTTGGGGGCGACGTTGACGCTGCCGGGGATTGCGGGTATTGTGCTGACGCTGGGGATGGCGGTGGATGCCAATATATTACCATTTGAACGAATACGTGATGAAATACGCGCCGGGGCAACGTCCTTGCGCGCGGTCGAGGCAGGATTCCATCGTTCTATGAAGGCGGTGTTGGATGGAAATTTGACTAATTTAATTTGCTCGCTGGTGTTGTTCCAGTTTGGTGCCGGTCCGATTCGTGGATTCGCGGTGACGCTGTCGGTTGGTGTTTTGACCACGCTGTTCACGTGTGTGTCGCTGTCCAAGGTTATTATTGACTGGTACATGAATGGCAAAAACAAGAAAATTGGTTTTGTAAAAAGCAAGTAAGGGGTTTGTTCCATGAAACTGAGATTTATGAAGTATCGCAAGTTGTCGTACTGGATTGCCGGCGGGTTGATTCTGTTGTCGGTGATATCGTTGATGGTGCGCGGATTGAATTATGGTATCGATTTCGCCGGTGGTATATCGATGGAGGTTAAGCCAGTCGTCGCAGATTATACCATTGATAAAATGCGTACAGATTTGGAACAATTTAACCCTGAATTACAGTCTGTGGGGACGGATGGGGCGATTCTGGTGCGTGTTGGGTTGCCACGCGGTGCAACCGATGCACAGCAAAATCAACGGGTCACAGAAATTAAAAATATTCTGGGTGATAATGTCGAATATTCCCAGGTTCAAATCGTTGGACCAAAAATTGGTGGCGAATTGATACGTGGTGGTATATTGGCGGTGTTGTTTTCCTTTATATTAATGTCTGTGTATGTCTGGGTGCGGTATCGTGGTGGATATGCCATCGGATCCTTTATATCGCTGTGTCTGGATTTTGTGATTATGTTCGGGTTCTTTTCGGTGACCGGTTTGGAATTTAATCAGACGGCGATTGCGGTTATATTGATGGGGGTCGGTTATTCTATTAATGACAAGGTTGTAAACTATGACCGTATCGAAGAGAATATTAAGCAGTATCATAAAATGCCGATGGACGACCTGATTGATTTGTCGGTAAACGAAATGATGCGGCGTACAATCATGACGGGGGTATCGACAATATTGGCGATGGTCGCGCTGTATTTATTCGGCGGGCCGGCGTTGCGTGATTTTGCAATCGCAATGACATTTGCCGTCGTTATGGGAACGTTTACCAGTATTTATATATCGAATGTAATACTGTATCACTTTAACCTGCGCGATGGGGATAAAAAATAACTGGTCGGGCGGCGCCACAAATAAAGGGGGGAATGCAAAAAATGAGAATGATAAAATTCTGTATGTGTGTATTCTGGGCCTGGGTGGCGATGCCTGTGTGCGCGGCCAGTTTATTTTTTGAAGACGAACCTGTCCAGGATGGACTGAATGTATTTGATGTGTCGGCGACATTTGCGGACATTTATGAAAAACTGGACGGGGTAAGGTGGGGCGGCAAGAATATAAATGTCGCAATCGAAAGTCTGGAAAATTTAAATTCAAATGCGCATATTGCCGCAACAGATGAACGGGTGGTTCTGGTTTGGGGGGATGCGATTATTGCCAACTATCCGCGACCGGCCCCAGGCGATTGGGATGCATTTGGTGAAATTACGACGGCATTGGTTTTAAAGCTACGCGCAAATGATTCTGTGCTGCACAGCGCGTCGACCAGTCAGATGTATCAGATGGTTGTGGACAGTTTGATGCGCGGTATTGATGAAAACGGGCGCTATATTTATTCCAAGACCGCAGAAATTGCCGAAGACGGTCGTATACTGACCAGTGTTGGGATGGATGGTGCACGCGATTCGCGCGGTAATTGGCGGGTCAGTGCGGTGTTCAAAGATTCACCCGCAGATATTGCCGCCATTCGGGCCGGGGATTTAATCACAGATATAAATGGTATGCCCGTGGCCCAGATGTCGGATGCGGATTTGGCCGCGGTAATGAACGGCTTTAATTCTGGGACGGCAAAAATAAAGTTACTAAGTCCGTCGGGCGCGCGCGATGTTGTGTTGCGGCGGGCGTCTGTTGTCTTGGCAGATGCAGATATTGTTCATCGCAGTAATCCAGAAACAGGTGGAATATTGGAAATCGTTGTTCACAG
>CALXPA010000006.1 GCA_944390185.1 uncultured Alphaproteobacteria bacterium
CGAATCGATTTTTTCCAATTGCGTCCGCAACTGCGTTTCGATTTCACGCTGCTTTTCTGGGTTACGTTCGGCAAAGATTTCTTCGACATTTGGTATATTCAGTTCGAACAATAATCCCTTTAACGTTTCGCGTTTCTGGTTCAGTGCGATTCGCATTCCTAAACCATATTCGGCATTATCTTCGAACAACGAATTAGACCACGCCGGCCCCCGTCCATTTGCGTCCGCGGTCCATGGCGTCGTCGGCAGATTCGCGCCGTAAATTGACGAACAACCGGTGGCGTTTGCCACAACCATCCGGTCACCAAACAGGTGCGAAATCATTTTGATGTACGGCGTTTCACCACATCCTGCACACGCGCCCGGGAATTCAAAATAGTGCGGCAACAATTCCACATGCTTTGGAATATTCAGGTTCAATTTTTCACGTGGAACATCTGGGATTTTTTGCGCCGCATCAAATTGCTGTTGCGCATCCCCGGCATCTGCCGACGCAATCATCGACAACGCATGTACCGGGCAATTCTTGACGCATATTCCACACCCCGTGCAATCCGCCGGTGAAATCGTCAACGTGTAATACATATCCGGCCCCAGTTCTGGTGTCTTCATCGGTACGACAATCACACCGGCCGCACGCGCGGCATCGGCCTGGTCTGGGGTCATTGCCTTGATACGAATCGCGGCATGCGGACACAGCGCAGAACACTTGCCACACTGGATACATTTAGATAAATCAATCGACGCAACGCGTTCAGAAATTGCGCGCTTTTCATATTTTGCTGTACCCACCGGATACTGGCCTGCGCCAAATTCACCGTCAACCCAGAAACGCGATACCGGCAAACTGTCGCCACGTTGTGCCGCCATCTCGCCCAGGGTCCCTGCAATCTGGGCCGGCGCATCCGCGGTCATCGCCGGAATAAAATCTGGGGCGAAATTAGACACAGATGACGGCAACACATACTCGTGCAAATAGTCCGCCGCCTTGTCCACCGCGGCCCAGTTTGCCTGGACGACATCCATACCCTTCTTTTTATATGTCTTTTCGATTGCGACCTTGGCACTGTTGGCGGCGACCGCCGGGTCAATGACATGCGTCAGGTTAAAGAAATTCAGCATAATAAATGTATTAATACGATTCCCCAGCCCCAATTCTGCCGCCGCGGCATTTGCATTCAAAAAGAACACACGCGCCCGCATACGAATTAAATGTTCCTGGGTATCACGCGGTAAATTTGCAAACGCAACATCTGGCGCCATTGATGTGTTAATCATAACCGTACCACCCGCACGCAGTCCGCGAAATACATCAAACCGCTGGGCAATCATAAAGTTTGAAACACTGATAAAATCTGCAACCTCTATCAAATACTGGCTTTTAATCGGTGCATCAGAAAATCTGATATGCGACGCCGTCAGTCCGCCCGACTTTTTCGAATCGTATACAGCATAAGATTGGGGATACAAATCAGAATTTTCCCCAACAATTTTCACGATATTTTTTACTGCGCCGACAGTACCATCTGATCCAATACCGTACAACACCGCCGTTTTAAAATTATCGTCCTGGATTTGAAATGCCGGGTCTGTCTTTAGTGATAATTCCGTCACATCATCATCGATTCCGACCGTAAAATTGTGATGCAACGTGTCACGCATCAGGTTTTCATATATTGCCTTGACATCGCGCGGCTTAAATTCTTTTGACCCCAGACCATATCGACCGCCAAACACCGCGGCCGTATCACCAACAATTGTTTTCACATCCTGGTACAGTGGTTCACCCAGACTGCCTGGTTCCTTGCACCTGTCCAGCACCGCAATACGCCGTACCGTTTTCGGCAATGCGGCCAAAAACGCATCACGCGGGAACGGCCGGAACAAATGCACCTTGACCAGTCCCAACCCCGCCGGCATATGCGCCAACGTTTCTTCGATTGTTTCACATGCACTGCCCATGGCAACAATAACATTTTCAGCCTTTGGATCGCCGACATAGTCCACCAAGTGATACGCCCGCCCCGTCAGCGATGCGAATTTATCCATACATTCCTGGACAATTTCTGGTGTTTTTGCATACAGCGGATTTGCTGCCTCGCGTCCTTGGAAATAAACATCAGGATTCTGTGCCGTGCCACGAATTGTGGGTTTATCCGGACTCATTCCACGCGCACGATTACCCAGCACCAAGCCATCTGGCAACATCGACCGCAACACATCATCATCAATTCTGTCCAGACGTGATTCTTCGTGACTGGTGCGGAAACCATCAAAGAAATGCAAGAATGGCACACGCGCCCGCAGCGTCGCCGCATGCGCAATCGCGGCCATATCGTGCGCCTGTTGCACATTATGACTGGACAACAATGCGAACCCGGTTGACCGCACCGACATCACGTCACTGTGGTCACCAAATATAGACAACGCATGCGTGGCCAGCGCACGCGCCGCCACATGCATAACGAACGGCGTTTGTTCACCGGCAATTTTATACATATTCGGAATCATCAGTAATAATCCCTGGGATGCTGTGAATGTTGTCGCCAGCGACCCCATCTGCAGCGCACCATGCATTGCACCAGCGGCCCCGCCTTCGGATTGCATTTCGATTATTTGCGGAATTGCCCCCCAGATATTTTTCTTGTGCTGGAACGACCATTCGTCCGCCAATTCACCCATAGTACTGCTGGGGGTGATTGGATATATCGCCGCAAAATCAACACATCTGTACGCGACATCTGCCGCCGCCCAGTTACCATCAACAATTAAATTCGCCATTTTTTATTCCCTTGTGAAAAAATCATACGGGCTATATCTTACCCCCAAATTTACCACAAGGCAAGATTTATAAAAATTTGACAAAATAAAAAATCGGGCCCCATGGACCCGATTTTTTCACTTTTTTTCATCACCCGTATCTGCGTCTGTGTCCTGGGCATCATCATCCAGAGACTCTGCATCCAACGCGGCAATACTGTCCGGTGTTGCCGGGACCAGGTCCGCATACGCCTGTAATTTTACCATCGCGCGAACCATATCCATCGCCCGCTGCAGCTGGTAATCCAGTGCGTCTTTTTCTTCATCCGTCAATTCTGTGTCATCATCATCAGACTTGTCTTTCTTTTTCTTTTCTGCCTCTTCGTTCTTCAGGGCATTTTTAAACGACGCCTCGGAATACAGACTTTCGCGTCGTTCTAAAACCTCTATCTTGCTCTGTAATACTTCTATATCTGGGGTGATTCCTTCGTTTTGAATTGATCGGCCCGACGGCGTATAGTATCGCGCAATCGTAATATGAATTGCCGTTCCGTCCCCCAGTGGCTTTTGCTGTTGCACACTGCCCTTGCCGAACGACTGTGATCCCATTACCAGCGCCCGCCCATTATCCTGCAATGCCCCGGCCACAATCTCTGACGCTGACGCCGACCCATGATTAATCAGCACAACCACAGGCTTGCCATTTGCCAAATCCCCCGGGGTTGCAAAACTACGTTCTATATCAGCACTGTCCCGCCCGCGGGTTGACACAATCTCGCCCGCGTCCAAGAACGCATCTGCGACATCGATTGCCGCGGTCAAGTATCCACCCGGATTATTTCGCACATCAACGACATACCCAATAACATCCTTTTTTTCCAATTTTTCCAATGCCTTGCTCAATTCTTTGGACGTTGTCGCACCAAAGTCTGATATACGAATATACCCGATTTTATCGGCATCTTCGTCATCTTCCATTCCGGCCATTGTTTTTTCTTCGAATTTAACCGAATCCACCTTGATAATCGCGCGCTTTAGCGTGATTGTTCGCGGTTCTTCCCCTTCGGATATAATGGTCAACTTTACCTTGGTCCCGGGCCGCCCCTTCATTTTTTTAGTCGCCTGATTCAGCGTCAGATCAAACACCGGTTCATCATCGATATGTGTGATATAATCCCCTGCCTTGATACCAGCCTTGTCTGCGGGGGTATCATCAATCGGCGAAATCACGCGCACTGCGCCGCGGTCGCTGGTGATTTGAATCCCCAGTCCACCAAATTCACCCTGGGACTTGTCATTAAATTCCTTGAAATCGTCTGCCGACAGATATGACGAATGCGGGTCCAACGCCTGCAGCATTCCGTTCATTGCGGCCTCTAACATTTTCTTTTCATCCGCTTCTTCGACAAAGTTATCGCGGGCCGTTTCAAACACCAGGGCCAGTTTTTTTAACTGTTCGTAAATCTGTTCATCTGTCAAATGTTCTATGGGTTCGTCATCTTTGGCCTTGCTGTCGGCGCCAAACGCCACCACCGGCACCAATAACATCATGAAAACCAGCAATTTTTTCAGCATTCACATTCCTTTCAAAACATTACAAAGTTCAACAAGGTACAGCATAAAACAAAAACATCCGCCCCGCAAGCGGCTTTTTTATTGATTTTATACAAAAACACCACAAATGTTGACAAATTTATTTTAAGGACTATAATATACATAAACAAGGTACAGGACAAAACATATGACCAAGACGCCACAGCTACGTACAGATATTGAACAAAATCGCCGAACAATAAACGAATTATTGTTTGGGGCTGGGTCATATAAACGTTTAAATAACATTAACTGGTTGCGTCATGAAATCGCCTATGTAGAACCCAAGACGCTGTTTTACGTGCCAAATCGTGAACAAACGCCATACTTGGACTATAACAGTATGAAGAACATCGGCGACGCGTATGATTTTATACTGTCCTGTCCACATACATACATCGATTCTGCGGAAATTTGTAAAATCCACAGTATGATGTGTGCCAACACGCCAATTCATGGTGGGAAATTCAGAACCACCAACAAAATTCTGGAAATCATTGTAAATGGCCAGCGTATGCACGCACCCGATGCATCACAGATTGCGTCACAAATGAATGAAATTATATTCAATCTGCACGGCAACACCGATGTGATGACACGCGCGTTCAACGTTCACTATGATTTAATTGCACTGCAACCGTTTGATGATTTTAACAAGCGCACGGCGCGCATGGTCATGAATTGGGTCCTGGTCCAGGGCGGTTACCGTCCAATCGTCTTTAACCAGTCAACGGACAAACAGCGCTATAAAGACGCAATCACAGAATACGCCAATAATAATTACAAGGCCTATATAACCTATATGGCATCATGTATGTTGCGCACACAAAAATCGATTATAAAATTACTGAATAAATCAAAAGTACTGTAAAGATGGTCACGGATATCAGAAATCTTAATCATGGTCGCGAAACATACGCTGTATACTACGGCGATGACTTTGTATTAAAACGTCCGCTGCCGACATTTTCGGATGACAAGCGCGAAAAGTGGCTGGTCAAACAACACAGAACAAAGCAAATCATCGACGATATTCGTTCTGTGAAAAACCCGCTGTACAACGTGCCAGAAATGAAATTCATAAACGACGACGAATACCAGATTCTGGAAGAACGGGCCTGCGGTCTGCCACTGACACCCCAGTTGTATGCATCGTTGTCAAAACGTCAGCAATTTGAAATTATAAACAGCGTTGCCAGTTTCCTGGTGGACATGAACGAACTGAAGCCTGTCGAGCCTATTGTAAAATACAACATTGCCAAAGACATAAAGTTTTCACGCCTGGACAGCTTTATTGAAAACAAAATGTCAAAATGGTTTTCCCGCGCAGAAGTCACAACCATGGCCAAAATTCGCGACAAGATTGGAACATTTGAATATGAAACGCGTCGCGCATGGTCACACGGGGATTTAAACCCCGGTAACATACTGTACGACGCCAAAACCAGCAAAATATCATTCATTGATTTTGCCGAGGCTGATTATAAATTCATATATCACGATATCTTTGCGCCATTACAAGTGGAACTGGATATATACAAACGCGTCTATGAAACATATTGCCAGCTGCACAATAAAACGCTGTATCCGATGCCCAGCATCAAGAACGACACCCTGCGTGAAATCATGAAATACCGGGTAATGCTGGTGTACATTCGCCGATTTATCAAGGCGTCTGACGATTTGCGCATCTGTCCTGCATCATACAAAAGCGCAACCAATAACCTAGAAAAAATTGATTTCATCAAAAAACAGATGCAGGTTATCGAAACACTGGAAAAACAACTATCGCGCTAGACTCATCCAGACTTAGTCATCTTCTTTGAACAGCCTGGCCGGATCAACAGCCTTGTCGCCACGCCGTACCTCCAGATACATTTCTGGCTTGTCCGGATCCATACGTCCAATTGGTTCACCTGCCAAGACCTGTTGTCCCAGCATCACATTTATTTCGCCCAGATTTGTCATAACCGTATTATACCCGTTTTTATGCGACATAATAACGACGCGACCAAAGCCCTTGAAACTGTCTGCAAACTTGACCTCGCCATCGGCCGGGGCCATGACCAATGCGTCCCCACGCACCCGAATCCGCCAGCCGTCCGACTTTAACCCCAGCGCTGTTTTTTCGCCAAAATGCACAACAACGCGCCCACGTACAGGCTGGTTTAATTTACGCACCGAAAAACGCGAATCACCTGACATTTCCGAACTCCCCACGCCGGCCGATAATTCAGACAGACTTTTTGCACGTGCCGACAAATCGCGCAATTTTTTCTGTAACGCAGACTGCTGCGTACGCAGTTGTTGATTCTGTGCCGAACGCGTACGCACCAGTTTATCCAATTCGCTTTTTTCATCTTTGTATCGTTTTGCCGTACGATCCAATTTTTCTTTTTCAATGGCGCGTTGTTCCCGAATTTTTTCCAGTTCCTGGATTTTTTCCGTGGCGTCCTGGATTTCCGTATCAAAATTATCTGCCGCCCCAGACAATATCGCCGACGTCAAGACATATTCGCGCATATTTTCAGAATCAAAATTTGGATGCGACGCCACAAACAAAATACTGGCCGCAGCATCGGCAATTCGTTCCCGATTTTGCTCTAACGATTTTTCCAGACGCGCACGCTGGGCGTCCAATTCTTGGATTTTTTTTGCCACTGCGCCGCGTTGTTCTTCCAGTGTACTGACCTGGTCTGCAACCTTGACCAGTTTCTTTTTTGTTGATTCCAACTCGCGCTGGGACGACTTTACCTGCTGGCTCAGCTTTTCATTTTGTTGTTCTGTTTTTTTAATTTGGGCCTGGACCTGGGACAGTTCGCTGGCCGCGTGCCCAGGCGAAACAACCGTCCCAACCCCTAATATAAAAATCACCAGAATCTTTTTCATTATCCCCGCTTTACAACACGCAAGAACGTTTTTTTACCCTTTTGCACCATAATTTCTTCTGCGGGTGCAACTGTGGCCTGCCAGTCTGTGATTTTATTGCCATTAATTTGTATTGCGCCCTGCGCGATCATACGGCGTGCCTCAGATTTTGATGGGAACAATTTGATTGCGACCAAAAATTCCGGCAACGCCATCGCATCGGTCATATCCAGTTCGAACGTCGGAATATTTTCTGTATCCGTTCCGCCACCAAACAGTGCGTCCGATGCCCCGGCCGCCGCAACCGCCGCATCATGCCCATGCGCGATTTCTGTTGCCGCAAACGCCAGAATCTTTTTAGCCTCGTTCAATTCGGCCCCTTGCAATTTTGCCCAGCGCGCGATTTCATCCAGTGGAATTTCTGTAAATATTTTCAAGAATTTTTCCACCAAATCATCAGGTATATTACGAAAATACTGATAATATTCGTACGGCGATGTTTTTTCTTCGTTCACCCACACGGCGTTCCCCGCGGACTTGCCAATTTTTTCCCCGCGCGAATCCGTAATCAGTGCCGTGGACAGAACGAATGCCTCCTGGCCCAGCTTTTTACGAATCAATTCCACGCCCATAATACTGTTGCCCCATTGATCTGCGCCACAGAATTGCAACGTGCAATTGTATTTTTTATACAACGTCAAGAAATCCACGGCCTGGAACGTCATATAATTGAATTCCAAGAACGTCATACCATTTTCCAGTCTGCGTCGCACACTTTCCATCGACAGCATGCGCGGCACCGTAAAGTCAGTTCCATATTCACGCAAGAATTCCATATGGCCATAACCGCGCATCCAGTCATTATTATCCACCATAATGGCATCTGTTTCGCCATCACCAAATTTGATAAATTTAGATATAGACTTGCGCAATCCTGCACAGTTATGTTCAATCTGTTCATCGGTCAGCATTGGCCGGCCCTTGTCACGACCCGACGGATCACCGATACGCCCTGTTGCCCCACCAACCAGCGTAATCGGCTTGTTCCCATATTTCTGGAACCAGCGCATTAACATCAGCGATGCCAAATGTCCAACGTGCAGCGAATCCCCCGTTGGGTCTGTCCCCCAATACGCCACCATACGCCCCGCATTCAACGCATCGTTCAATCCATCCATATTAGATGCCTGGTTTAAAAAACCGCGTGCTTCCAGTTCTCGTAGTAATTCATTTTTCATATATACCCCCGGATAAAAAACTATCGTGTTTTCGTCAGATATTGACTTTGCAGAAATTTGTGCAGATTCGCCGTTGTTGATAACGATGGTCTGAAATCGCGTGCCATCAATGCCCGCGCCAGCGCATACCGAAATCGAATGCCGTCCCAAAAATCAAAGTTTTTGACAACATAGGACGCCAAATGCTGGTTCATCAGCGGTTCGACCGCAAAGCACAAATCATCGCGACAGACCCACGCACGCGAAATATTATGATACCCCAGCGCATACACCTGGTCACCCACCTGGACCGCATTGGCAAAATATCGCGGGAAAGATTGGACCAATGTTTCACCATCTGCCCCCCCCAACAATAAAAAAGATCCGTATCCGTTTGGTTTTTTATTTTGAACAATGTACTTTTTCATCAGATTTTACCCTTTGTTCAATAAAAATACCACGGCACACAGCATTTTTCCATAAAATAATGGCAGGACATTATCCTGCCATCATTTATCCTGATATTTCGGGGACATTTAAAACTGGTACCGCAACCCCAGCGCGATTTCATGTGACGAAAAATCCCGACGTGTTGTTGCAATTGAATATTTGCCCAGATCTGTATATCGATAAGACAAATCCACATTCAAATTCGGCGACATGGCGAAACTGATACCTGCGCCAACATTATAAATAAATCTGTTCACAGCGGTATCCACAGACTCGTACAACGGATTGCCGCCCCACGCCATCGCAGTATCAATCACCACATTTGCAGATTCATTAATATGCGCGGTTCCAATTCCCCCTGTCAGATAAATTGTATTATAACAACACGCCTCGACAACATTCATATCCGTGTACATTGCATTTTGGTACCGCGTACAGAATTTAAATAAATCATAATACGCGTTTGCCATAAATGTTTGAACACGACTTTTCAGCGTATATGTTGACGGATAGCTCAAATTATGCGGATACGACCCTGGCACACCATTTTTAGTATTCAGCGCCCAATTCCCAGAAATTGCATAATTTCCATATCCATATTCTGCCTCGATCCGCATATCGCCGAAACGCAACCCAATTGCGGCACGATATGCGGCATTAATATCATCAACACGCCCATCGACCACGGTTGATTTATACGCATCTGGGGTATGATACATATATTGATACGTATCAACAACAAAGTCGGTAACGGCAATTTTCCCAGAAACATACGGTGACGGCATCACAAATTCTGCATACGCATTTGTCGTCGTCAGCAATCCCACCATTCCAAACAGAACATAAATTTTCCGCATCGCATCCCCCTTTGATTGTTTACGACACCAATAGTATTTGAACGTCCGGCCCACGTCAAAAGGTATGAATTCCAATAAAAAATCCGGCACACGCCGGATTTCAAAGTAACGTTATCTAAAACATATCAAGACAACATTTTGGCAACTTCATCGGCCAAATTGTCTTCACGTTTCTGGATGCCTTCGCCCAGGACAAAGTACGCAAAACCAGCCAATTTGCCACCAGCTTCTTCGACAACCTGCTTGACGGTCTTGGACGGATCCATAACAAACGGCTGTTCTTCTAAAACTGTTTCGGCATAGTATTTATGAATACGGCCCTGGACCATTTTTTCAACAACCTGTTCTGGTTTTCCCGCGGTCGCCCCAGATTCGATAAACACCTTCTTTTCGCGTTCAACGGCCACCGGGTCGACATCGGCAATTGTCATATATTCTGGCTTGTTCGCGGCGATATGCATTGCAACCTTGTTACCAATTTCGTCGATTTTTTCAGAATCGCCATCAATTGCAACGACAACGCCAATCTGCCCCATACCCGGGACCAGCGCATTATGAATATATGTATAAATATGGTCGCCAGTTACCTTGGCAATACGACGCAGATTCATATTTTCGCCAATTGTTGCGATTGTTGCCGCAATATCATCTTTGACCGCATTCATTGTTGCGTCAAAATCACCCTGCAGTTCCGCGGCCTTGGCGGCGACATCTGCAACCAACTTTTGGAATTTATCGTTTTTGGCGACAAAATCTGTTTCTGCATTAACCTCTACCACACAGCCCATTCCGTCGCATTTTACAACGGTCACTAATCCAGACGCGGCAACACGTCCCGCCTTGGACGCCGCCTTGACGATACCTTTTTGACGCAGCCAATCTGCCGCAGCCTCTATATCGCCATTATTTTCCATCAGCGCCTTTTTGCAATCCATCATACCCGCCGATGTTTTTTCACGCAGTTCTTGAATTAATTTTGCTGTTATTTCCGCCATTGTTTCCCCCATATAATTTTTTTGTTTTACTGGGTGCGGTCATAAGAAAACTGGTATTTCCGCCGCACCGTTAATAATAACCGGTCCAGATTATTTATCTGACTGGGTCGCAGCCTTGTCCATCAATTTACCGCGACGTTCTGCGCGCGCTTCGGACATTTTAGATTTTTGGCGTGCTTCTTTATCTTTGACATCTGCCTCGAAATCATCTGCGGCAGCATCTGCCATATCTGATTCCACCTTTTTACCAGCCGCCCCGCCCAGACGTTTTTCAATTCCAGACAATATTGCATCCACGAACAAGTCGCAGTACAACTGGATTGCACGTGCCGCATCATCATTGCCCGGCACCGGATAGTCAACCATTTCTGGGTTTGCGTTTGTGTCACATATTGCGACCGTTGGGATGTCCAGAATCTTGGCCTCGCGCACGGCATTCATTTCGCGTGGCATGTCAATAACGACCATTGCCTGGGGCGTTCCGTGCATTTCCAATATACCGCCAAAGATATCGCGTAATTTTTCAACTTCTTTGGTCATAACCCCGACTTCTTTTTTGGTCAATCCCAATTTATCGGCATTTTCGATATCAGATTCCATCTTTTTCAGACGACGGATAGACTGTGACACCGTTGTCCAGTTCGTCAGCATTCCACCCAACCAGCGGTTATTAACATAGAACTGTCCACAGCGTTCGGCCGCATCCTTGACAATATCTTTGGCCTGGTGCTTGGTTGCGACAAACAGCACCTTGCCACCGGCGGCGGCAATCGCCTCTAACGCGACCAGTGCGCGATACAACAGCGGCGCCGTCTTGTTCAAATTGATGATATGAATTTTATCTTTGACCCCATAAACATACGGTGTCATCAACGGGTTCCAACGACGTGTATGATGTCCGAAATGTACGCCCGCTTCCATTAATTGCTTTATTGTAAATGTTGGCAATGCCATGTAAAAATCCTTTGTTTTCTGTTGTTATCCTCGCCGTTGGGACAGACCAAATTTTCATTTGGACAGAAATCCAAACCGAACGGCTGTGTTCTTCGTGCCTGTGACACGTGCCCGCATCATAGCCTATTGTTCCGACAAAATCAAGAAAAAATTAGCATTTTTCAATTGAATAAATTCTGATTTCAGCCTCACATATCTGACACGTCATCAAACCAATTTTTGCTGTTAATAAACTTGCTTAGTGTATCACGGTGCACACGTAACCGGCGCGCAATTTCATATTTGCTGCGTCCATCAGACAATTTCTGGTATATATATTGTTCGTGCACATCCAGTTTTGACATATTGCGACTGCCGCATGGGCGCCCGACATGTTTACCTTCGGACTTTACCCGCGCCAAGGCTTCTTTGGTTCGCTGGGATATTAAGTTACGTTCTATTTCTGCCGATAATCCAAAGGCGAACGCCAACACCTTACTGGTTATATCTGACCCCAGTCGATAGTTATCTTTGATGGTCCAAATTTTTGCCCCGATATCCATACAATGGTGCAATATGCTCATAATCTGCAACAAATTACGCCCCAGTCGCGACAGTTCTGATGCAATAATCATATCGTCTTTGCGTATACGTTTGATTAATCGCCCCAGTTTACGCTTGTTCAAATCCTTGGTTGACGATATTGTTTCTTCGATCCAGCAATCTATGACCAGTTCTTGTTTTTCACAAAATTTTTTGATTTCAAATCGCTGGTTTTCCGTGGTTTGATGATCTGTTGACACACGTATATAGCCATATATCATGACTTACCTCCCTAGTTTTGTTGGCGCATACACGCATTCCCACCCTGCCCCAGGACGGCACCCCCGCTTTTAACAAAAAATCACACAAAATCTGGCCAGTGCAAAAAAATTATTAACTTGTTTTTTTATAAATAGAATTTAGAATACAGCATGTAACAAAACATCCACAGGGAAAGGACATCTTTAATGAAAACATCACACACAGGCGCACGCCGTTCGGCGCAGCAGCGCAAGCGTATTACAAAACGTAAATGGATTATCACCGGCATAATAACTGCCCTGGCAATAATAATTGGTACGGTATTGCTGTGGTGGCGCATCGGGGCGTCTGGCAACACGACAAAACTGGTCGCGGACGTATCTGCGCCTGGGGTTATGGAATTTTCGGACAATGCAACGATGTTCTTTGCCACCCCGACCAGTATTCCAGAACCGAACAACACCCGCACGATACGCACACCTGACGCTGTAACCATTTCATACATACACGAACAGGGTCCGTTCGCACCGGCGTTCCGGATGGACCTGGGGCCAGACGATTTATCAGATCGGATAAAAATCACCCCATTTATGCGCGGCACGTGGTCACTGCGCGGTAACAGCACACTGGTATTTCGTCCTGATGACGCATGGCCGGCCGACACACGATTTTCTGTCAAGATAGATGCCAGTTTATTTGCCGATGACGTACACATAGACAGCAAACGCATCGCGTTTACGACGCCGCCCATTACAGCCCACGTTGACAATTTCAACCTGTACCCAAACCCAGACGATAAAAAATCCGTCATCGCGGTTGCAGTAATCGAATTTGACTATGCAATCAATCCCACAGATTTTAATGACAGAATATCGTTAAAACTGGACGGCGAATACGTCGATTTTCGCACAGAATTTGATCGATTTTACCGGACTGCCTTTATTATTTCTGCCCCCATACAGATAACAGACGACGCACGTGCACTGCGACTAAAATTAAATCGGGTTCCTGCCATGGCGGGTGACGCCCATACAGAAAAAATTACCGCACATGTCACAGTTGAATCGGCGGATAACATGTTTAAAATCACATCACTGGAAACCAATATTGCCGACGACAATGACGGCAATTCGCGCCAGTTAATTTTGTTAAACACCACGGCCACAGTGGCCAGTTCTGTGAAATGGGACGAATATATAACCGCATATCTGTTACCCAAATATCACGATGGTGACGCGTCTGGGGACGCCCCATCCCACACATGGCAAAATGACGAAATAACAGACGCTGTATTACAAGAATCACAAAAATTGGATTTAACCCAACTAGATTTCGCAACCCCGAACGGCGTACACCAATACGCGTTTGCATATAATGTTTCCGAACCTGATACACGATACATATACGTATCCGTGGCCCCAGGGGCACGGTCTGCATCAGATTTTATAATGCGCAATGGTCTGGCCCAGGTTATGCGTGTACCATACCCCCCAGAATCTGTTGAAATCGCGGGGCGCGGTGCACTGTTATCATTGGGTGGTGACAAAACCTTGGGGATTGTGGCGCGTGGCGGCGTTGATACGGCGTACGTAAATCTGTACAAAATTAAATCCAGCGAAATCAATCACTTGATATCACAAACATACGATGTGTTTTCGTCTGCGATGGAATTCAAGTCATGGGCGTTTGGCGTATATGACATGTCAACCGTTTTTCAAAAGCGCATATCGTTTGCGAATCCGTCAATGACACGTGCCAACTATGCATCAATTGACCTGGGGGATTATCTGGACAGAACATACGGTGACAACACTGGTATATTTGTCATTCAAACTGGAACATCTGAAAATTCAGCAGAATATAATGACAAGCGTTTAATATTGTTGACCGACATGGGCATTATTCGCAAGGTGAATTCAGATGAATCTTCATCTGTGTTTGTGTCAAACCTGTCTGGTGGCACCCCGGCCCCAGATGTAAAAATATCTGTATTAGGCCGTAACGGCACCGCAATCTGGGCGGGCCGTACCGACGCATCTGGACGTGTCCAGATACCGTCATTCCCATGGTCGGAATATCGCAACGCCCAAGAGCCTGTGGCAATCGTCGCGCGCCAGAACGACGACGTATCATTTATCCCATTCAACGCGTACAACCAACGCGTCGAATATTCCAAATTTGATGTTGACGGCACATATGCCGCATCGATGACACCGATGAATGCATTTTTGTTCACAGATCGTGGCATATACCGTCCTGGCGAAACAATAGTCATCGGTGGAATTGTCAAAGAAAAATCGTTTGCATCATTGGCGGGTGTCCCGGTAAAAATAGAACTGCGCGATGTGCGCGGTCGTCTGGCACTGGAACGAACAATATCATTAACATCTGACGGCATGTTTGACGTTTCCTATGCCATTCCAGAAAACGCACCACTGGGTACATGGTGGGTACATGTATACTCGTTAAACTCACGCGATACTGTCCAAGACATGCTGGGCAACACCAGTTTTGATGTCCAAGAATTTGTTCCCGACACGATGAAGATTACAGCAAACATCACCGGGGCCAATGATAACGGATGGATTGCCACAAATGATTTAGTTGCGAATGTATCGCTGCGCAATTTGTTTGGCACCCCGGCAACGAATCGGCGCATATCCGCACGCGCGACACTGACCCCGATACAGTATTCTTTCCCAGAATATTCGGGATATACATTCACGCCGAACTTTATCCCAGACGACGCCCTGGCGACTCGCACGGCAACGGCCGGCCAGACATTTTCTGTGGAATTACCTGATACAACCACTGACGATAATGGTGCCGCGGTACTGGACGTTAAATTCAATAATGTAATCCCGATGGGTACATATGCACTGACGATGAACATCCACGGTTATGATGCGGGCGCCGGAACCAGTGTCCAAACAAACATATCGACACGTGTATCAGACGCCAAATTCTTGGTTGGGTATAAAACGTCATCTGATTTGTCGTACATAAACAGAAACGCGAACCACACGGTAAATCTGGTTGCATTGGCCGCCGACGGAACCAAAACAGATGCACTCGATTTAACATTGCGCCTGATGCGTCGCGAAAATCAAACCACCCTGGTCAAAGACTATAATAATTTCTATAAATACCAAACCGTTACGAATGACAAACTGGTATCACAATCAACACTGGACATTACATCGGATGGCACGGATATCAAATTGGACACATCGAATGGTGGCACGTATTTTCTGCAGATATCTGACGCGTCTGGTAAAATTCTGGCGAACATAAAATATTTTGTTGCGGGTGCAAATACAACACTGGCCCCGGACACGAACGCAGAATTGCAAATCAAACTGGACGCCACAGAATACGCACCGGGCGACGACATCGCAGTCAGCATAACGGCCCCATATACAGGTACCGGTCTGATAACAATTGAACGCGACCGTGTCTATGCATACCAATGGTTCAACACTGACACAACATCATCTGTCCAGCACATAAAACTGCCACGTGATTTTGCGGGCACAGGATATGTTAACGTATCTTTTGTACGCGACATCAACAGCCGTGACGTATTCACCAGTCCATACACATACGCCGTTGCACCGTTTTCTGCGAACACGTCGGCACATGAAATAAAAATCAAACTGGATGTGCCAGAAACAGTGACAGACAATAAACTGGAAATAAAATATACAGCAAATAAATCTGGTCGCATGATGTTATTCGCAATCAACACCGGGATTTTACAGGTTGCAAAATATCAAATACCAAACCCATTGGCGTACTTTTTCCAGAAATCTGCGTTACAGGTGAACACGTACCAGATTTTATCGTTGTTATTACCTGAATACAACATATTGCGCCAATATGCAAAAACCGGGGGTGGCGACTATGGCGGCGAATCTGGCGCGCTGGAGCAAATAACAACCAACCCATTTGGGCGGCAAACACTGCCACCTGTGGCATTTTATTCAAAAATTTTGGACGTCCGTGCGAATACCCCGGGCACTGTCGTGTTTGATATTCCTGAATACTTTAATGGCGAAGTCAGCGTATTCGCCGTGGCGGCACGCGACGACGCCATCGGCAGCGCGGACACCAAAACCCTGGTTCAATCACCACTGGTGATATCGACATCTGCACCGCTGGCGGTGGCACCTGGGGATTCTTTTAAAATAAATTCGGTAATTACAAACATGACTGGCGCTGATACACCCGTATCCGTGTCAACAACCGGCGGTGACAGAATCAAGATTGCAAATTCTGACGCATCGTCAGAAATTGCCACCGACACAGAACACTTGTTCACATTTGACGCACACGCAACCCAGATTTTAGGAAACGCAACAATCACAACGTTGGCAACCGCAACCCCAACAGATAACGATGTGATTCAACGTCAAAACACAGTAACCCTGTCTGTGCGCCCGACCAGCCAATTTGAAACCCATATAAAAATTGGCGCAATCGATTCAGAAAAAACACGAATTCGTGACTTTGCCCCGGACATGTACCCAGAATTTGCCACACGCCATTTGTACATATCACGCGGTGCATCGGCGATGATACGCCCACTGTACATGTACCTGTCTGATTACGAATGGCCATGTACAGAACAACTGGTATCACGTGCAATACCGTACGCACTGTTCCCGGATGATGCGGTGCTGGGCACAACATTTGATACGTCTGCGACACATATCACAGAAACGATAAACATGCTGAAAAATCGCCAGAATGACGACGGATCGTTCAGTTTGTGGCCCGGTTCAGATTCTGTCACAACGATGTCCGGCCCTGATACCGCATACCTGACCGCGTACGTTGCACAGTTCTTGACGATTGCCCGGGATGCTGGATTTACCATTGCACCCCAGATGTTGTCACGTGCGCTGGATTACCTGCGCAGTTTTGCCGGCGGCACAATCACGGATGATGCGTATGCCGCCGCTGTGGCATATGCGATATACGTGATATCAGAAAATGAATACGTCACAACCAGTTACATTGACACATTCATACAATACGCTGATGAACATATTCCTGATTGGCCGACACGCCTGGCGGGTGCATACATTGCGGCATCGTACAAAATTTTACACCAAGATTCCCAGGCCGACCGCCTGATTGCCGAATATGCACCATCACGGACCCAACGTTTTGAATACACATCCATGTTTGATAACAATGTTGCAAATGATGCGATGTACCACTACCTGGGGGCCAAGTATTTTAATATCGCCGCAATGAATAATTCAGACACGATGCAGCAATACATAAACGCTGGTGATTACAGCGCATATACATCCGCTGCGATAATCATGGCCCTATCCGGCAACCAGACGTCTGATACTGCCGACGTGCCAGAAATATCGGTGACAACAAATGACGGTGACATAGACATTCCACACGACACAGACAATATCTTGGTTGATATTCCGTCGGGGGCAACACGCATTGACATCGCATGCCCCGAATGCACAGACACATCACCGCTGTACTATGCCACCCTGGTCCAGGGGTATCCAACACACACCGACACACACAGTGATGGCATTGAAATCATTCGTGAATATTTTGACGCATCTGGGGATCGGATAACATCTGGTTCAATTGGCGACATCGTCACCGTCAAGATATCTGCCCGCACACGCGGTGGCACAGATACCGTATCAAACGTCGTAATCACCGACCTGTTACCGGGCGGCATAATCGCCACACCCGGGACCATTACGGGTGATGCCGAATTCACAGAAATTCGTGAAGACCGGGTATTAATCTATACCACGCTGGACCGCACCCCGCGTGAGTTCACATACACGGGGCAACTGGGGGCGGTTGGCGAATTTGCCATTGCACCAATTGCGGCCCAGTCTATGTACAACGCACAAATCAGCGCCACAGGACGCGACGGCACATTCACGGTATACGATGTTTCAAAATAACAAAACCCCAGCGGCGTTCATACAGCGAATATGGTGGCACATTCGTCACCATCGCTGGCTGTATGGAATTTTACTGGCCGCTGTGTTGGCATACACAATCGTCCAAATATTTTTCACCCCACCGTTATTAACGAACACAATGTTTGGCCACGCATACATGTCACGCGACGGCGAACTGTTACGAATATCACTGACCCCGGATGACAAGTACCGCCTGTACACCCCACTGGATGAAATCAGTCCATACGTACGCCACGCCACAATTTTATATGAAGACAGATTTTTCAAATATCATCCTGGCGTCAATCCTGTTGCCCTGGCACGCGCCACCATAGATTATATTTCTGGTGTTCCGCATCCGGCGGGCGCATCCACAATCACGATGCAGGTTGCCCGCCTGAAATACGATATGAACACCCGGGGAATCGGGGGAAAACTGAAACAGATTGCCGCGGCATTATACATTGATTTATTTTATTCCAAAGATGAAATTCTGGAAGCATATCTGAACCTGGCACCATATGGCGGCAACATAGAAAGCATTGGTGCCGCATCATTAATCTATTTTGATAAACCCGCCAGCCAATTAAACAAAATAGAATCAATCACCCTGGCAACAGTTCCCCAGAATCCTGTAAAGCGCGGACTTAACACGCGTGCCGGATTGTCCAACATAATGAAAATGCGTGGTGATTTAGTTCGCAGATGGATTGAACACACCCCTGCAGATACATCCTTGACAACACTGGCCGACATGCCATTGGATGTCAGAACCACGCGCGAATTACCGTTTTACGCGCCACACTTTGTGAATTATATGGTGTCGCAATCTGGATTAGATTGGAATAATATCGGCCCACACGATTGGGAAACACGAACGACATTGGATTTAGGATTACAACAAAAACTGGAAAACATGCTGGCCGCCCAAATTGCCGCACGGCGCGATGTTGGAATTACCAACGCCGCCGCAATTTTGGTAAATTATAAAACAATGGAAACCTTGGCATACATCGGATCTGCGGATTATTTTGATAAACGCATCTATGGCGAAAATGATGGCGTTCGTGCCCGCCGCAGTCCTGGGTCAACGCTAAAGCCACTGATATACGCCGCCGCGGTTGACATGGGACTAATCCATTCTATGACATTATTAAAAGATGCAAAAATAAATTTTGGCGTATATGCCCCAGAAAATTCAGACAATGAATTTTACGGTCCGGTTCTGGCGCGGGATGCGCTGACACATTCACGAAACATTCCAGCAATAAATTTGCTGCGTCAAATCGGCACCAAGAATTTTTACAAAATTTTATCAGATTCCGGTGTTTCGAATTTAAAATCACCCGATTATTATGGAATATCTGTTGCTCTGGGTGGGGCCGAGGTCTCTATGTTCGAACTGGCCGACATATATGCAACAATGGCGAATCTGGGACTGCGACACAAAATCCGCACGAACACAGATGTTCCACTGGATGCCGGTCATCAACTTCTCTCGCCCGAGGCATTTTTTATCACCATGGACATGCTGGCGCGACAACAGACGCCAACGAAAAAAATCCCGTTTACCCGCGCACCGGCCGCACAATTGCGCCACTATTGGAAGACCGGCACATCATCATCATTCCGCGACGCATGGACGGCGGGCATATTTGGTGACTTTGTCCTGGTTGTATGGGTTGGCAACTTTGACGGCACGCCGAATAACGCATTCAGTGGCGCCCACGCCGCCGCCCCGATATACTTTTCACTGGCCGCCGCCACCCAAGAATATTTCGCCACGCACGGTACACCAATTACAAACAATAACTTTCTGCGTGATGATTTGAATATATCAGAAATAGAAATGTGTGATGGTGTGGGTGGTCTGGCGGGGAAATATTGCCCAAAAACGGTGCGCGCATATTTTATCCCAGGCAAATCACCAATTGATACCGCATCAGTATATCGCGCCATACCAATTGATACGAAAACCGGCCTGCGCGCGTGCAGTCGCAATCCCGATACAACGAAAATGGTGGTTTATGAATTTTGGGATGCCGAATACCTGGACATGTTTCGGCGCGCGGGCGTGCAACGCAATACGCCACCGCCATTTATGCCAGGGTGCAGTCTGGACGCCGTCATGTCTGGTCGTGACGTTCCGACCATTATATCACCAATCCCAGACACCCGCACGGTAATAACAGACAACAATGACACCGCCGAAATAACATTCCGCGCAATCTCTGATATGCCAGATGCAAAAATATTCTGGTTCCTGGACGACAAAATGATTGGCACAACAATGTCTGGGGATATACTGCAATACCGCACAAAAATTGGCGATCATGTTGTACGTGCAATCGATGAAATGGGCGGCGGCACACGCATCGAATTCAGTGTTGTCAAATAAACACCGAAACAAATTGCCGTAATCACAGCAAGAATTTTGTTATATAGTTAAACGATATGCCAAAGATTAAATTACTGCCATACAGGTCTGTTTGACGTGCCCGCGCCAAACGGTATTGAACATACGGCCCCATTGTAAAATCGCCCCACAGATTTGTATCCAGACGCACCACCGCACTGAAATCGCGTTCTAAATCCGTTCCGACATATTCAGAATATAAAAAATATTCACGATAATACCCATCCGATGAAAACTTTACCCCGTCGCGCACAGGATATTCCAACCGCCATCCAAATTCCGCACCCAGTTTGCTGTTCTGGCTGCCGGCATAGGTAAAATCATATTCATGTATTCCGGTCAGATATAAACTTTTAATAACCGTGTGGTCGAACAAAGAAATACCGGCACTGGAACGCACGATATTCTGACGTGGCGAATCATCAGTATCGACAAACTGCGTTTCATACGCTGCGCGCACAGTGGGCCCAAACTTTAACCCCGAAAAGTCCCAGCACGCATAAGACAAATCACTGGAATACAAAATTTTATCAGCATTCTCGTCTGTTGTTGCGGGGGCATCATACGGTCGCAATGTTGTGCGTCCATATTCCATAACCAGACTGTTATCCCATTTAAATTTATTTCGTGTAAATTCCAGAATAGTATCGAACACGCCCTTGAAAAAATCTTGGCTGGTGGCATTCAGTGCCGCGACGGGGGAATCCTGGTATTCGGCGGCATTACGTACCTGGGTTTTCGACCAATCCAGCCCAATCCGGCGCACAGACAATTGCAGTTTATCCGTATCGTCCGATATGCCAAATATCGGACCACGACCGGCACTATCATCCGCGGTGGCAACGCCCGACACCAACAGCATACATAAACAAACCGACCAGAATTTGAATTTCATAACACTACTTTATTATATGCAGAACACCATTTTGATCGGCATATCGCCACCCTGCGGCACTGACCAGTGCGGTAAATTCCGCACGCGCCGACGACGGAATTTCGACAGTAATCTGATTTCCATTGATATATTTTGTCATCATATCAATACCGTTTTCACGCACAATCTGGTTTAGTTCTATCCAGCGCGCCAATTTATCAGACATAACCACCTGGGCCACAAACACATCCCCTGTTTTTCCATCAGACAGCCAATTTTGCACATTATTTTCCGTCATCCATGCACGCGCCGCATCGGCATCGATGGTCATCGTAATATCGGCCGAATACGTGGTATCTGATTGTTTTTCCCCACTGATTGACGACGACGCCACCAGCCCAGCCAACGTACCAGACGTTGCGTTATCCAGCGCACTGGCCAGTTGATCTGGGATTGAATACGGCCCCAACACATCAACAATAATTTGACGACGCGCTTCGTCCATTGCCATATTTTTGGCCATGGCGGCGGTTTCACTGGTCACATTAACCGATGCCACGCCCGATAAATCGGCACCAATCGCGCCAACTGGCGCGATTGTGCAACACAACATCAACAATAGTTTTTTACAATTCATTTTCAATTAAAACCGTGCATTTATCCCAACGCGAATTCCCAATGATTTATAGAACGATTCTATTTCATCTTGGGTCTCGCACACACCACCGGGGCATGCTTCGCGCAGGTATTCAATATTCATCGCGGTCCCGTCACCCTTTGGCACACCCGACAGGTCTGGATTTTCTGCCGCGGCAATGCCCAACATAATTTCTTCGGCCGTATAATCATGCCCGCCGTAATTGCCACCCGACGAGTATTTCTTTTCATACACAGCCAAACGTTCGT
Source organism: uncultured Alphaproteobacteria bacterium (assembly GCA_944390185.1). Lineage (GTDB taxonomy): Bacteria > Pseudomonadota > Alphaproteobacteria > Rs-D84 > Rs-D84 > Enterousia. The sequence goes on from CALXPA010000006.1 coordinate 22,631, forward strand.
TATATAAATCATCGTAATAATTCATATTCAGATACGTTTTGGCGTCCGCACCGCTGACCGTATAGTAATCATATGTCACACCAATTGATAATGCAACCGAATCGGTAAGCGCGGTTGTCCAGTTCGCCCCTGCACCAAAATGGAACGCACCAAACATCCCAGTAGAATCTTCGACACTTTTAGGATGCTGCCAATCAAAGCGATATGGCTGGTCCCCCACGGATTCATATCCTGGCAACCCCAATTCCACCCGGGCGTTGACCGCGTTATTCTGGTTAATATCATAATCCATATCCAACGCCAAATACGGTCCCATCCATGTCGTTTCATATGAATGGCTGGTGCCCGGCTGCTCGTAATAATAGGTACCGGCCGTATCTACATGTGTCGACCCATCAGGAATCTGTACAGGCACTTCTATGTCATCCCGCCAAATAACAGAATTACCGTTATCATTTTTAAATATCAAAATCGGGTCGCATTGAATTTCACCGTTAATCTCAAAGCATTGGGCTGTATCAACCGCCAAACCATAGTTGTTTTCGGTTGTTAATTTATATTTCAAATACCGGAAACCAATTGACGGAGTAAATGAAACCTTACCCGCACGGAACATATCTGTCAGGCCGACCCCCATATTGAACCCCAGCATATTGCCCCCCTTGCTGGTACCGATTGACACGGCATGTCCAATCTGTTCACCGATGACCGTCTTTTGGTCTTCGGTAACCCATTGGGTCACAAAATATCCACCATTGGAAATATCGTCATCGTACATGGCACTTTCGCCCCATTGCATACCGTACAGCAACCCTGCATCAATCTGCATTGTGGTCTTACCAACCCCGAACGCATATCCGGCCGACACATCCAAAACATTCCATGCAATATTGTCATAGCTTAATAAACTGCCGGCTGACTTCATATCGAATTGCCATTGCGCCATTTGATGTGAAA
>CALXPA010000007.1 GCA_944390185.1 uncultured Alphaproteobacteria bacterium
CCCGCCGTTGTTCCCGCCAAAATATTTGACGCTGTATTTAAATTCTTTTCTTTTGTATCAGATTCCATATTTCTTACTTTTTCACTGTTTGCCGATGCACTGGTCACAGTTCCTGCGATTCCACCAACCGTACCAACAATACTTGATATCATTGCAGTATTTGCCTTGTTATTTATTTTATCAATATTCACATACTGCCATTGACCACATTCTTTAATTATTTTGTCTGCGATATCTAAATCCTGCTGGGTGGCACTGCCGTCTATTCTGCCCTGTTGCCTTGACATATCCAGATTTTTCACAGACGCTATGCAATTATCAATTTGCGATTTCAAATCACCTTTGACCTTGTTTTTTCCTGATGTTATTGCCCCTGCGATATGGGTTGCGGCATCAGTGGCAATTAACCCAGTTCTGGTATTTCCCAATTGTTTTGATTGCTGTTCTAATTCTGATTTTTGTGATTCCACAGAACTTATTTCTTTATCAACGTATGATGCAGATTTATTATCAATATAGTCTTTCATTTGCTGTATAAATGCATCTTTATCTGTTGGCATATTGACATAATCTAATGTATCTGAATTATTTTTCACAGAATATAATAATTCCAATGCCTGTTCATACGACGCAATTTCTTTATCTTTATTTGATTTTACAATTCCTGTGATTAATGCCCCAGCCCCAGTTGCGGTTCCGACACTTGTAACAGCCGTACTTATACCGGCCAACCGTTTCATATCACTTAATTCGTCTGATATTCCAATACAATTCTTTTTTACATTTGCTATTGCAAATTGCATATCATTCACGTCTGCATACGACGTACCGACAATAAATATACAAAATAAAGACAGTAAATATTTCATAATTCGAACACCACTTTTATCTGTTACATTATATCACAATGTGCATATAATTACATCAATAAACAGTGAAAAAATTATTCGAAACATGCGCGCAGTGTCGCGCCCGTATCATGCTGGTCAACGCGTTTGTTACGAATTTCTTCGGCCGCCTTGATTTTCTGTTTGACCAAGATTAAATCTGGATGCGCCTGTAATTCCGCGTTCAGTTCTGTAATTGCCGCATCGATATCAGATGCATTGCGCACAAATATCGGTGTAATAGAATCAGCCGCACTGTATATAGAATCTTGCAATTCTTTTTTAAAATCATCCATCACAGACAAATACGCGCGAATATGTTCGTCTTCATGTGCCAGAATCGCGTTGTATGTGCATGTATCTGGCATATGGCGAATATCAATCTGGACCAAAAAATCACTGTACCCGACAACGGCATATACAGATTTTAATGTTACACAATACCCGTCTTCGATATTTGTGATATCTGCGACAATGTCATAGTTGTCGACCATCGTTGCGACAACATTACCATGCAATAAATCCATTTGGCGCAGTGGTTGAACAACCTCTTTGGACCACATTGGTGTTTCCAGATCAACCCGTGGCGTTAATTTATATGCCAGACAATCGTCACCTGCCCATGCTGGCATAATAAAAAGTAACATCAACACGTACGTTATCCATTTTACATACATATCTATAAATCACCTGTACCTGTTTTTTTCAAATATTCTGCGACAAAGTTATTACCATATTGTTTATATAATTCTTCGGCCAATAACACAGACGACCGTCCAGATTCAAACAACCGCAGCAATCCGCCCAATCCGCCCAATTCAGTATTTAATATCACAGATTCACCGGTAACCGGCCGCGACAGCAACACCGCGCGTTTCAGGTTCGGATATGCCTTGCCCTGGATAAACGCCATTTCCAACGGATTTAAATTCCAATACTGGTAATCAGATGCATCAGCCGCCGGATTGCGGAAAAACAGCACCGTTTGTGCCTGGCCACGAACAACATCGCCAATCCCCAGTTTATCTAAAACATTTGCACGCTGGAACGCGACCATATATGCCTGGCGATTTTTGCGCCCTTCTTGCAGCCCAGTGATAAAGTTATCGCGGAACATTTTATTTTCCAGCATTGGTGCCGTTTCATCAATCATAATCAGCGACGGATTTCCCCCCGATACGGTTATATTATTAATTCTGTGTAATATATAAGATATAACCGCCGGCGCCAAAATTTCGTCTTGTAATATATCAGTAAAGTCAAACGTGGTCAGTCGTGAATTCAAATCCAACGTATCAGAATCTTCGTTAAAGATATCACCATATTGCAATGGATCAATCCACTTTTTTAATTCCGGACGCATATTTCCAGTTGATGAAAAACAGCTCTGCCACAGGTTTTTCAACAGTCTGTCTTTTTCTTGTAAATAATCAAAATTCACCGACACCGCACGCGCAATTTCATCTGTTGAATTCGCATCAGATTGCCCGGTAATCATTGCAAACCACCGACGCAAGAACGCACGATTTTCCGCCGTATCCGGCATTTTCAATGGATTCAGATGTGTTTGAAATGTATCGGCATTCGCCTGTTCATTTTTTTCCTTGCCATGCATTGTTACATACTTTCCACCGACGGACAGCGTAAATATTTCTGCGCCTTTATTTCTGTCAAAGAAAAATGCCTTTAACCGCGGATGCCGCAATGATTGCGATATCAAGAAACTGAATAATGTTGTTTTACCGCCACCTGTGGGTCCAATGGTCAGTGTATGTGCCACCGCCGCTGGGGCCGATGACACATGGAATTGGAATTGATACGGTGTTCCCTGGGCCGTTGGAAAGATTACCAATGGTCCCGGACCCCAGTCACTGTTTGCGACGCCCCGTGGTGTACTGGACATCGGGACACTGACAGCGGCGGTACGCGATAACATTTTAAAACCACGTGGAAATACATCAAATCCGGGGATTTGCGCAAACCAAGAAACCTTGGCTGCAAAAGATTCAACAATTGGCGACACACCAAACGACGCGGCAATTTTATTAAATTCATCGACATACGTTTGTAAATCTTCGATGGTTGCGCCAAACACAACAAACAGCGGGTAATAATTTACCAAACTCTGATTTCCAGAAATATTTTCATCCATCGCGCTTTGCGCAACGTCAATTTGTTCATAGGCCGATGTTTCGTCTTTTTCTGTGGTTGCGCGACGTTGTCTGATTGTTTTTTCCACATCTGCGGCGTTCATAATATTAAACCCGTTCATGCATATCATTTCTGTCTGGATTGTTGCCACAGAATTATAAAAATCTTCGTCCAGATAATCAGGCGACATCTTGAACGATAACATTGCCGCAAAAGACTGGCGACCTGACCCGGTATACTTTACAATACCATTGCCCAAGAATTCAACATCATCAACAGTTGTCAAACTTGCCATATTCTGGTCACATACCGCGGGCGACGGCTTTGTAATCGGTGACAAAATACGCCCAAAGAATTTCGCCATATTATCTGGGGTATCATTACGCAGAACCGTTGGCTGGTACGCCGACAATATTGTTTCGATATAATTACTGTATTGATTTAATTTTTCCCGCGCATTCGCCCCCGATACATTCAACGCGATATAGTAATTATTTGTAAATATACGCAATCCCTGGGATTTCCACTTGTCATATATTTTCTGTAACACCGGCTGGTCGAATTCATAGTCTGTATTTTCCCCAACAGCATCGCGCACCATATAGAAACGCAATGTCACATTCGGATCATGAATTTGATTAAATAATTGCGCACGCAGGTCCAAGAATTTTTCCCGTGTCACATCATCTTGCATACTGGTCTGGACACCCCTTACATGATAGACGCGCACAATGCTGCCATCGGTCAGCGTAACAGAATTATCTGTATACACGGTCTGGAACGGTAAATATGATGAATAACGCGAATATCCAAATCGTGGGAATATTTTCCGCGTCAAAACCGGGATATACATTAACAAAACAATAAACACAAATACGACAGCCATCACCAATATAATGGACGTTATCGGAAATCCACCACCGGCAAAATATTCAAAAAATTCGTTCATTTTACGCCGCCAATTTGTTTGGTATCTTCTTTTTCAACATTTGTATTTTCGCCGATATAATCTGGCCCAGTTGTGGTTCACGACGTGAAAAGAACGCCAATATCATGTGTACCACAATAACCGATACCAGAAAATATAACGGATTAACCACAGAATCAGTCCCGCTGATAATTAAACCCGCCACAAAAATCATAATAAAAACAATGAACTGGACGGCGAAATTAATCACCGCCAACGAATACGGCACATAAAAAATTCGCGCCGGATTTGCCAAAGCCTTCAGTACTTGTTGTTTCATTTACGGACGAATTCCCCCCTGCTGCTTGAATTATAACAATTTCAACAGTTTTCAACAAGTATAAAAAACAACCGACTTTTTTTGTTAAAACTGTTTAAAACGGCACCTATTTTCAACTGGTAATTATTTGACATACTTTTCAACAACGCTGCAAAAACACCCCGGAAATCTGGGAAAAAAATGTTGAAAACTGTGTTAAAAAATCGTAAAAACCGTTTTCAACACAATAAACAGGCCCAATAACAACAACAAATATATAATAATTATTTGATTTTTTAGAAAAACTGTTTATAATCACGTCCGTAAAAAGGATTTGATATGAAATTTTTAAGTTCATTAAAGGCCTGGAAAAAACGCGGTAATGTTAAACAAATTCGTCGTGGTAAACAGGTTATATTGATTGACCCTGATAATCCAAAGTTCAAGGCGAAACAGGGATTCAAGAAAAAATAATCACATACTGTATTGTATGAATGTTTTTTGTGTCCGGCATGCCGGGCATTTTTTTTAGAACAGTGAAAAATCGTTCATAAATGCCTGGCGCATGGTATCATTCACTTCGGCCTTGGACAGACCGGCGCCACGTAAATATTCTATTTGTGCCAGTGTTGGCGTAAATATAGACGCACTGTGATCGGCCGAATTTGGAACAGAATTGATTTCTTGTGCCGGTAAAAATTCAATTTTTGCACCGACATCCGCCATTGCCGAAAACGCGATATCAGAATCAGTATCCGGACAATCGTGTTCTATGATTGCCGTGCCATCCAGAACAGAATGACTGTCTTTACCGGCGAACAAGTTTGTTTTTAATACAATCATTGTTGCTGGTGCGTCATGTACGGCGGTGCACTTGTATTTTAAATCGCTGTAATTTTCCAGTAAAATGTGTCCACGGCACGCAGAATTTTTCCCGGTATTTTTGATAAAAATGTTCAAAAAAGCCGGCTTTTTATTTTTTATACGGACGTCGACCAAGACGTCTTGGTTTGGCATATTTATGTTAATATTCAGTTGTCTTTCACCGGCAATTTCACCGACATAAATTATATGGACCGGCCGGGTATATTCTTGATTAATATCTGTGCCGCCGATTGTGGATAATTCCGGACAAAACACACCATCGCGAAAAACAGCTGTTTCCGCAGGAAAGGTTTTTATATTGAATTCGTTCCACATGTATGACATATTATTTGCATTATAAAGGAAAAAAACATGGGATTCAATTGTGGAATTGTTGGACTGCCGAATGTCGGAAAATCGACATTATTTAACGCACTGACACAAAGTGCGGCGGCAGATGCGCAAAACTATCCGTTTTGTACAATCGAACCGAATACTGGCCGCGTCGTTGTGCCCGATGCCAGATTGCACAAACTGGCAGACATTGCCAAATCGCAAAAAATAATACCAACCCAGCTAGAGATTGTGGATATTGCCGGTCTTGTAAAGGGCGCATCTGCGGGCGAAGGTTTGGGAAATAAATTCTTGGGTAATATTTTATCCACAGACGCGATAATTCATGTGGTCAGATGCTTTGAAAATGATGACATTGTGCATGTAAACGGCCGCATAGATCCATTATCTGATATTGATACGATTGAAACAGAATTAATGCTGGCTGATTTAGAAAGTATTGATAAACAAATCAAAAATTTAGAAAAAAAGGCACATGGTCTGGATAAAAACGCGATAAAGTTGCTGGCGGATGCCAAGTTAATTCGTGATGGTCTGGCAAATGGAACACCGGCACGTTCGTGCGATACAGACGCGCGTCCGTTCAATTTATTGACCGCAAAGCCGGTGATATATGTTTGTAACGTGGACGAAGCATCGGCCGCCACCGGAAATACGTTTTCTGATGCGGTACGCGACAAGTATGGTGCCGTGGCGCCCGTGCTGGTTATATCGTCCAAGATAGAAATGGAAATTGCACAGATTGTTGATCCAGATGAACGAAAAATGTTTTTAGAAGATTTGGGATTACGTGAATCTGGTCTGGACCAGGTTATTCGTACGGGATATAAAACACTGGGGCTGCAGACGTTTTATACGGTTGGCCCAAAGGAAGCACATGCCTGGACAATCACAGTTGGAATGACCGCGCCCCAGGCTGCGGGAAAAATTCATACTGATTTTGAACGCGGCTTTATCCGTGCCGAGGTTATATCACCAGATGATTTTATTGCCTGTGGTGGCGAAGTTGCCGCGCGCGACGCCGGTAAAATGCGTCTGGTTGGTAAAGAATATATTATGCAGGACGGTGATATTTGTCACTTTTTATTTAATACCTAAGGGGAAAAATACCGGTGTTTACCGGTATTTTTACATAGAAATCAGTTTTTCCAGTCGCGAATTCGCGTCGCGTATATTTTCATCTATTTCGGCAATTTTGCCGGCAACATCGGCCCCCGTCAACATCTGTCCCGCCAGTTCTTTACGCTGTATGTACAGCTTTTCCAGGTATTTTTGTAATTTTAATGACACCAGATATTTTTCGGCCGCCGGTCTGTCTAAATTCATATCAGGTGCATCACCATCCAGCGAAATATTCAAAGACGCCAAAAATTCCGCATACTGTTCGGCAATATCTGGATATTTGTTTGTTATAAAAATCAGTGTGTTTTGTGTAATAGAATCGATTTGTGGTAAATCTATCTTCGGCGCATTATTTTTGCTTTTACGCCATTTGTGCCATTCATTAAACATACGCGAATCATATTCATGTTCATATTCGCCACGCAACGTTACATCTGATATTTTTCCAATTTTTTGCTTTAAAAATTTTTCTGCCTGGGTTCGTCCATTTGGTGTGGATACAGTAAATCCGGCGTTTGCCAGGTTCCATAAAAAATCAACCAGCGACGCCGCACCGTCGATTATTTTACGCATCCCGTCGGCCCCAGATGTTTTTAATACCTCGTCCGGGTCTTTGCCCCCGGTGACAAAAGCAAAACGCACATCAGATGCATCGCGCAAGAATGGCATTACTATATCACATGCACGTGCCGCGGCCTTTTGACCGGCGGCGTCACCATCAAAACAAAAAACAATATTACGATTTGCTTTGCATAAAATTGATATATGGTCTTCGGTCAGTGCGGTCCCCAGTGGCGCGACCGTTTCTGGGAAACCATTGCATTGCATTTGAATTGCGTCAATTTGTCCTTCGACAACGATGCTGCGGTTTGCACGATGAATTGCATCACGTGCGAAATTAAATCCGAAAATCGTACGCCGTTTATGGAATAATTCTGTATCGGTGGTGTTTATGTATTTTGGTTCACTGCCGTCCAGGCTGCGCCCAGAAAACGCAATAATTTGTCCGTGTGCATTAAAAATTGGGAACATTAATTTATCACGAAAGAAATCGTACATTCCGTATTCGCCACGTCTGCACAATCCTGTGGCCATCAGATTATCTTGTTTTACATTCACAAATTTATTTGCGATAAAGTTATTTTTGGGCGCGTATCCAATACGATATTTTTTTATCATATCGTCATTAAAACCGCGTCTATGTACATATTCCAGTGCATTTGCGCCATCTGGTTCATATAATTTTTTCTGATAAATCTGGGCGGCAGATTCCATTATTTGTACATACGATTCTTCGCGTGCCACCTGGTCCGGTGATTTTGGTTTATAGTCTGGCATTTTCAGTCCTGCCGCCGCCGCCAGTTCTGTTATTGCGGCACGAAAGTCAAGATTTTGGGACTTCATCACAAATGATATAATATCGCCATGTTCGCCGCATCCGAAACAGTGATAAAATCCCTTGTCTTCATTAACAGAAAAACTGGGTGTTTTTTCGTTATGAAATGGGCAACATCCCCAATAGTTTTGGCCCTTTTTCACCAATGGTACACGGCGTGATACAACATCTACAATCGACAGACGCGCACGTAATTCATCGGTAAAGTTTCTATCAAATCCGGCCATTATTTACGTTTAAATCGCTTGGTTGGTTTTTTGTTGTTAATCAGTTCAATTGCCGTTTGTAAATCTGGTTGTTCTGTGACAGATACATTGACACGATTTGACGATATATATGCACCATAGCGCCCGGTTGGATAAAAGAATATCGGTTTTCCTGTTTGCGGATTATCGCCCAGATTAATTGGTTCCGCTTTCTTTGTGCCATTTTCTAACAAGTCACGTGCAATATCCAGTGTAATTGTATCTGCGGTATATTTTTTTGCAGATGCATTTTTTGTTCCATTTGTTACATATGGTCCAAATCGTCCAATTCGGAATGATATCCCGTCCCCTAAATCAACAGGTTCATTTTTTGTTTTTGTGTTTTCATCTGATGGCTGTGGATTGCCGAAATCCGCCATTTTTTGTGTATAGTCGCACGTTGGATAATTTTCACATCCGATAAACGCACCATAACGTGATAATTTTATCCCCAGTTTTCCGCCGCACTTTGGGCATTTATCATTATCGTCCGGGAACAGGTGTGAATGCATGAATTCGTTAATAGTATCAATAATTTCTGTTGTTTTTATTCCGCGTGCACCATCAATCATTTTTGATGTTGGTGTCCAGAACGCACGCAACGCATCCAGTTTATCTTGCTTTCCATTTGAAACATCGTCCAGTGTATCTTCGGTTTTTGCGGTAAAGTTCACATCGACCAGTTCATCAAAATATTTCGCCAGATATGCCGCAATAACCCATCCACCTGGTGTCGGATGAAAGCGGCGTTGTTTATCCATCTCGACATAGTTTCTATCAACGATTGTTGACATAATTGTTGCATATGTTGATGGGCGTCCAATACCTAATTCTTCCAGTTTTTTCACCAGTGATGCTTCGGTATAACGCGCCGGTGGTTGTGTAAAATGTTGTTCAGGGTCCAGATTCATAATTTGAATATCATCACCAACATTTAACGGTGGTAATTTTGATTCATTATTATTATCTGCGTCATCTTTATCTTCGGTATATACGCGCATAAAACCGTCAAATGTGCGTGTTGTTCCGACGGCGTGAAATATTGCGACATGGTTATTTGTTTCGATATCTGCAGATACACTGTCAAATTCCGCGTTTGTCATTTGGCATGCAATAGTACGTTTCCAAATTAAATCATATAACTTTTCTTCATCCCCAGATAATTTTGGTTTATTGTCATCAAAATGCGTTGGACGAATAGCTTCGTGCGCTTCTTGGGCATTTTTAGATTTTGTAACATATATGTTCGGTGATTTTGGAACAAATGCATCACCGTATGTATGTGCAATAAATCCGCGGATTTCGGCAACTGCATCTGCGGACAAATTTGTTGCATCCGTACGCATATATGTAATCAGTCCCTGTTCATATAATTTTTGTGCCGCAGACATCGTGCGTCGTGATGAAAAGTATAATTTACGTGATGCCTCTTGCTGCAGGGTACTGGTGGTAAATGGTGCGGCGGCCCGGCGTGATGTTTTCTTTTTATCAATTGATATGACGTGCGCATCAATAACCGGTTCACCAATTTTCCCCAGGATTTCATGCACATAGCGCTGATTTTCAATTGTCATTTTTTCAATTTTTTTACCGTCAAAATTCGACAGGCCGGCATCAAATTCAGCATTTGCACAATTACATTTTGCGGTAATTGACCAATATTCTTGTGGCCGGAACGCATCTATTTCGCATTCACGATCAACGACCAGTTTTACTGCGACCGATTGCACACGTCCCGCGCTGCGCCCCAGGTTGCGTCGCCACAACAGCGGTGATATACCGAAACCAATCAGATAATCCAATGCCCGTCGCACCAGATATGCATCAACCAGATTTTTATCAATTTCGCGCGGGTGGGCGATTGCATCCGTCACCGCCTTTTTAGTAATTTCATGAAACGCGACACGATATACTTTTTTACCGGTTAATGCCTTTTTTGCGTTTAATATATCCAGTATGTGCCATGCGATGGCCTCGCCCTCTCTATCCGGGTCAGATGCCAGGTATACTGCATCCGCCTTTTTTAATTCGTCTGTGATTAATTTTATTTGTTTTTCTTTACCTGGCATAATTTGCCAGCGCATTTTAAAATCATGTTCGGTATCAACACTGCCATTTTCTGGAACCAGGTCGCGTACATGTCCCACCGACGCGATAACACGCCACCCTGCCCCCAGGTATTTTTCAATTGTTTTTGCCTTTGATGGTGATTCGACGATTAACAGATTCATAATATTAACTTCCCTTGGCCGACAATTGTTGATCTTTGTGAATATGCGCGTTCTGGCACAGGCCGAAACCAAACATCAGTGATAACAAACTGCTGCCGCCGAATGACATCAGTGGCAATGGTACCCCCACTGTCGGCATCAGCCCCAGAACCATAGAGATATTTATAAAATAATAAATGAAAAAGTTCAACATAAAACCAAAACATACCAACTGGCCAAACCGATTGCGACATGTTTTCGCACACCAAAACAGAATAATAATAATAAACGTATACAGCCCCAGCAATGTAAACGCGCCCAAGAATCCGAATTCTTCGCCCAACATCGTAAATATAAAATCAGTCTGTTTTTCCGGTAAAAATGATTGTTGTGACTGGGTTCCTGACATATATCCTTTGCCCAGCATTCCCCCCGAACCAAACGCAATTTTCGCCTGGTTGATTTGATATCCGGCGCCCTGGGCATCGTGGTCAGGATTTATAAACGTTATGATTCTGTCGCGCTGGTAATCATGCAGTCCGGCAAACCAAACAATTGGTGCCGCCATCAGTCCCAATACTGCGGCAATAATAAACCACTTTTTCTGTGCACCAACAATATAGAATATACCGACGGTAATCATACCCAATGACAATGCAGTACCTAAATCAGGTTGCGCCACAATCAATATAAATGGCACCAACAGCATCGCAACCGGTATCGCATAGTTCTTTAATTGTGTCAGTTCTACGGAATTCAACCATGCAAAGTAACGGGCCAGCGCCAATACCAGTGCAATTTTAATTAATTCTGATGGTTGTACATGAAAAATCCCCAGATTCAGCCATCGCTGGGCCCCCATACCAGTATGACCAACAAACGTGACCAATACAATCATAATCAATGCAATGGCATATATTGCATAGGCAGATTTTACCCACGTTTTAATATTTGTAAATGCAGCAAAGAAAAACACAATAAACCCCAGCGCAATTTTTGTTAATTGCGACAGTGCAAATGGTCGCCATGCGCCACCACCCGCGGAATACAGTACTAAAATAGATATTGCCAATACCAGACACATTGGTATAAACATTGCCCATGAAAACCGCCCCAGCCGTTCGGCAAAGGTCATCATATTTGCATTAGAAACACGTGTTTGTCGTGCCATTTGTTATGATTCCTGTTCCAGCAATGTTTTCAGTGTTGCCGCCACGCTGCGTGCGGCCAGACCGCTGCCACCTGAATGTTCCGTGATAACACATGCGGCATATCGTGGTTTATCCGTTGGTGCATATCCAACAAACAGACCGTGATTTCGCATGTTCCATTTCAGTTCTTCATTAGACAGCACCCCACTTTCACGTTCTGCGCGTGAAATACTGCGCACCTGGGACGTGCCTGTTTTTCCGCCCATACGTGCACCACCGACATTAATTGCACTGCCGGCGGCGGTACCACCTGGGCGTGTAACCTGTTCCAGGCCGCGCAGTACTGCATTTATATTTTTTTTCTGCAGACCGATATTTGCAAATTCTGGGGCGGCACCTGTTTCAATCAGGCGCGGCATGACGGCCCGATTTGATACAGTACGCGCCATCATCGTAGCCAGCTGCAGACAATTAGTCAAAACAAATCCCTGGCCAATCCCAGATATAATTGTATCGCCATGGACCCAACTGTACCCGATTTGTTGTTCTTTCCAGTATCTGTCTGGGATAATACCGGCCATTTCACGTGATAATATGTTATCCATGTATTTTTGTCCCAGGCCCATTTTTAACGCCATTTCTTTGATTGCATCAATACCGATACGCAGTGCCACCTGGTAAAAATAAATGTCACATGAATGTTTTAATGCGTCTGACAAGTTTACCCAACCGTGACCATGATCTTCCCAGCAGTGGTAACGTCTGTCACCATAATCCCAGTGTCCGGGGCAATGAATTTTTTCGTTTGGGGTGATTGCGCCGGCCTCTAATGCGGCCAGGGCCACAATAATTTTAAATGTTGAACCCGGCGGATACAGTCCTTCGATGGTTTTATTCATAAACGGCTTCATAAAATCATTACGCAGTGAATTTATATATTCTTCGCCGTCATAAGATGAAAACATTGATGGGTCAAAACTGGGCGCAGAAACCATCGCCAATATGTCGCCATTTTTTATATCCAGTGCGACACCACATCCGGCCCGATGCTGCATCAGCATGTCATACAGTGTACGTTGCGCCGCCGCATTTATTGTTGTTTGTAGGTTATTTCCGGTAATCGCCGGTGTATATTGTGATTTATCTTCGCCGGTAACGCGCCCCAGTGCGTTTGTTATCATGACTGTTTGTCCGGCAACACCGGCCAATTCGTCGTTAAATCGGCGTTCCAGTCCGGTTATCCCGGTTGTAAAAAATGGCGCATTTGGCACCGGTTCATCAGGCGCCCCGACATAGCCAAATATTTGTGCGCCGGCCGGCCCCATTTCATACACACGTGCAAACCCATCGCGCACATGCAGACCGGGAATATTTTTTGCCTGCAGACTGGCCAGTTTTTTCCAATCAGAATTTTCACTGATTAACACGGGTTGAAAGGCACGTTGTTTTTTTATTCGTGCATATATTCTATCGACACGCTTTTCCCCCAGCCCCAGTTCCGATGCAACGGTTGATATTACCGCGTCTATATCATTAACCTCTTCGGGTATGATATATATTCTGTACGTTGGTGCGTCACGTGATATCACCGCGCCATTTTTGGCCAGAATTTTTCCACGTTCCGGCATATTGATTTGAATTCTGAACGAATTATTTTCGCTTTTTTCCGTGTATTCACGATAGTTAAACAACTGCATTTGCAGCATGCGCAACACCAACGCCGACGTCAAAATCGCCCCGGCGGTCAGGAACAGTGCACTGCGTCTGTCAAAGGTACGGGCAACTTCTTTATCTATCATTGCCAACCCTTTTGATTAATGCAGTTATTGGGACGTATAATGCCGATGTCCACGCAACCAGCCATATTGCACGCATCATCCCAGAAACACTGAATCCAACCATCGCCAATATCAGTGTTGATACGCCAAAGAATATCATGAATATATCCAATGCATTTTTATCCAACTGGCCCAGGTCGATAAAGTTCTGAAAACCGTTTATGGCATAAAACAAACAGTACGCCGCCGTCCAATAAAATAACGTATCAAATCTGTAATCAATCAAGAAACAAAATATAATCGCAAATGGCGCAAACCACGGCACCCGCATAACGAACGAACAAAAAAATATTGGAATAATGGCCAATATTCCGCCCGGGTTCCAAAACGGCACCGCCAGTCGCCATAAAACTATGACACACAGGAACGGAAATGCGACGCGCAAAAAATCCAGTATTTTTTTCTTCATTATTCGTACATTTTATCTGTATCAAATTGCAATACGATGACCCGCGACAATGTTTCTGGTTGACGTACATTAACGTCTGTTTCGTTTATTGTTTCGCCGACATAAATACCGTTTGGAATAACCCCACTGATATTACTGGTGACCAGTTTTACACCGGCAGATGGCTGAAATTCTGGGTCACTGAAAAATCCAAGCGTCGGTGTATCAGAACCATTACCATGCAGAAATCCGTACACTTCGGTTCCGACGATTCTGACGGCGATATTTATATCTGCATCGGTCAGCGCACGCACCCGCGCGAAATTTGACGCCACATCAATTATTACACCCACCAGTCTGCCATCTGGGGCGATTACAACCATATTTTTATCCAGACCGCTGTTGGTGCCCTTGTTAATAAAGAACGTACTGTGATGGAATGCCGTGTTATCATATTGAACATCTGCGACAACGGCCCCACGTGACATGGTTTGGACAATATCCAGTTCTTGTGCCAATTTTTGATTTTCCGCCACGGCAATATCACACATATTTTTATCGCGCAACGCGGCGTCCAGCGCATTCCGCAGTCGTTCGTTTTCATCGCGCAGATTTGACAGTTCGCGTATATTTTCTGCGGCGTTTCCAACCGCGCGAATTGGCCATGTTATTACATCACCGACCCAGCTCGCCACCGGTACCACGACATGCGCCAATCCATTCATCAGCTTGTAATCAGGCTTTGCAATCATTATGTATATAAACAATACAGGCAAAATGGCCGCCGCAACGGCAGATTTTATAATCGTGCGTAATTTCGAAGATAACTTGTTCTGGCCCATAGGCACCAGTTTAAACACTAAAATACGGATATTCAATAAAAACTTGATTTTTCATTTAAATATGTAACAATTACGGTCGCATTATGACCCAAAGTGGCCTGGCTTTGCCACCAGGGGATGAACAAAAAAGGACAGAAAATGCCAAAATTAAAAACTAAATCGTACCTGAAAAAGCGTGCGTCTATGACGGCGACGGGTAAAATTCGCGTTGCCAGAAATGCCCACAAAAAACTGTTGCGCAATAAATCAAAGCGCGCAAATAATGCGGGTTCAAAACCACAGTATTTGAATGACAACATGACGGGACAGGCGAAAATCTTGGCCCCATATGGTTTGAAGTAAAAAAGGGGGCACATTATGGCAAGGGTAAAACGCGGAACAACCGTAAAACAAAAACATAACAAGATTTTGGCGCGTGCCAAGGGTTACCTGGGGCGTCATCATTCCACATATCGTGCCGCGCGCGAAAAAACAGAAAAAGCGGGCCAGTACGCATATCGCGATCGTCGTGTGAAAAAGCGCGAATTTCGCAGCTTGTGGATTGTTCGTATTAATGCCGCCGTACGCAGCAATGGTATGACATACAGCCAGTTTATGAATGGCCTGAAAAAGGCGGGCATTGCCCTGGATCGCAAGGTTTTGGCCGAAATGGCATATGCCGGCGATGCAAATTTTGCAAAATTGGTTGATACTGCGAAACGATTTACCGCCACCGATGCTAAATAAGGCCTTGGCGGTTGGTATATTATTTTGTATCATAAAGACCGTCTGGGGACGGTCTTTATTAATTTAATACGGGGATTTGTTATGCAGGAACAAATAAAAAATACTAATACACTCGAAGAACTACAGGCGTTGTACACGGCGACGTTCGGTAAAAACGGCACAATGACGGCCAAATTGAAAAACATGAAAAATCTGGATAATGATGCACGTGCCGAATTAAATCGTGAAAATACGGTCTTGCGCGAATTGTTTAAATCACGCCAGGCAGAAATAGAAAATTCGGTCATGATGGCGGCCTTGGCATCCCAGCGGATGGATGCAACATTGGCACCATTGCCAGAAAATCGTGGAACACTGCACCCGTTAACCCAGGCATTATCAGATGTTTCTGTGATACTGGAATCCTTTGGATACGAAATGTGGACCGGGCCCGAGGTTGAAGATGATTGGCATAACTTTACCGCATTAAATACACCAGAATACCACCCTGCCCGCGATATGCAGGACACATTCTTTCTTGAAAATGGTAATGTGATGCGTACGCAAACATCGGCAATACAGATTCGCAGTATGGATGCACGTGGTGCACCAATAAAAATGTTTGGCATCGGTGCCACATATCGCAAAGAAATGGATGCCACACACAGCCCAATGTTCCATCAAATCGAAGGCTTGTATATCGATACCAATATAACGATGTCTGACCTGATTGCGGATGTACACGAATTTTTAAAACGGTTTTTCAATATGGATAATATTGAATTACGCGTTCGTCCATCATACTTTCCCTTTACAGAACCCAGTATTGAAATAGATATGAAGTGGCGCGGAAATAAATGGATGGAAATTATGGGCGCGGGCATGGTACACCCGAATGTTTTGCGCAATTGCAATATTGACCCAGAACAATACCAGGGATTTGCATTTGGTTTTGGTTGGGACAGATTGGCAATGTTAAAATACGGTCTGAACGATATACGCCAGTTTTATGATGGTGATATACGATGGCTGCGTGCAACAGGATTTTAATCACAGGGGGCAAAAATGAAATGGACATATGATTGGCTGACAGACTATTTACGGACAGATTTGTCACCTGATGAAATCGCAGATAAATTGACGCGCACCGGCCTAGAGGTCGAAGATTTATCCGCACCAATTGCGCCAATCGCGGCGAAAATTGTCGAATGTAAAAAAATGGACGACAGTGATCATCTGCATATCTTGATGGTGGATGATGGTACCAAAACCCTGCGCCAGGTTGTTTGTGGTGCGCCGAATGCGCGTGTGGGACTGGTATCTGCGTTGGCGTTGCCCGGGTGCGTAATTGATGGGCATGAAATAAAAAGCGGTAAATTACGTGGCGTTATGTCAAATGGCATGATGTGCAGTGGTCGTGAATTGGGGATAAATGATGACCACAGTGGCATTATTGAATTACCGGCGGATACGAAAATCGGTACACCGGTGGTAAAAACGGAAATCGTTTTTGATGCAGGAATCACGCCAAATCGGCCAGACTATCTGGCGGTGCGCGGAATTGCGCGTGACCTGGCGGCATGTGGTGCGGGCGAATATATCGCGCCCCAGGATAAAACATTGGCACCGGTTAAATCATCGCGTGCGGTAAATATTAAAACAGACCGTTGTCCTGTGTACCAGTTTTGCGAGATTTATGGAATCACAATCGCGCCCAGTAACGATACAATAAAATCACGTCTGGCATCGATTGGTATTAATCCAAAGAACGCGCCTGTGGATACAACCAATTATATCTGTTATGACATGGCCCAGCCGATGCATTGTTTTGATGCAGATGAAATTAATGGCGATATAACGGTGCGCATGGCAGAAAATGGGGAAAAATTCACAGACTTGTTCGGCAAGACGCATGAATTATGTGACACTGATATGGTCATCGCAGACGACACAGGTATATTGGCCTTGGCCGGTGTTATTGGTGGTGCACGTGGTATGACGGGTGATAATACGAAAAATATTATATTGGAAAGTGCGTATTTTAACCCTGTATCGGTTCGCAAAACGGCCAAGCGTCTGGGAATATCCACAGATTCATCGTACAGATACGAACGTGGAATTGATCCGACGATAACAGGGGTTGCGCTGGCGCGTGCGGCAGATATTATTATGGATGCATGCG
Source organism: uncultured Alphaproteobacteria bacterium (assembly GCA_944390185.1). Taxonomy (GTDB): domain Bacteria; phylum Pseudomonadota; class Alphaproteobacteria; order Rs-D84; family Rs-D84; genus Enterousia. Next base: position 17,562 of record CALXPA010000007.1, read on the forward strand.
GCGGTAAAATTGTTGGCACAGGTATTGGTGGAAAAATTCCTGATGAAAATCGCCAGATTAAATATTCACCAGATTTATTCAAACGTAAAACAGGAATTGATATATCACCCGATACTCAACAAGATATATTAAAAAAACTGGGATTTACTGTATCCACAGACGGTTCGTCTTTTGTAATAACGCCGCGCCCAGACAGGGTTGACGTTGTTATCCCAGAAAACATTGTATCAGAACTGATTCGTATATATGGATATGATAATGTGGTTGCGAATGCGAAACATCGTCCATCGGATTCTGCGCCACATCATGATTACTATATTGCGATGCGACGTGAATTGGCGGCACGTGGCTTGAACGAGGCCAAGTCATTCGGATTCGGTAATTCCCAGGTCGAAGCGTTAATATCAGATGCACCGATTGTAAAAATCGCAAATCCGATTGTATCAGATATGGATACGGCGCGTAATAATCTGTTGGAAAATATCTTGGGATTCGTCCGCAGTAATGAAAAGCGCGGATACCCTGATTTAAATTTATTTGAACTGGGGACCGTGTTTGATGGCGACACCCCCGGGGCCCAGCATACGCAAATATGCATCGTGCGCACCGGTAATACTGCGCCACGTCATTGGACGCATCGTAATCGTGCGCGTGATATTTATGATGTCCAGGCAGATATCATCGCACTGATGCATAACCAGAATTTCACCATATCGACGGAAAATCCGCCACGTTGGGCACATCCATTCAGATATGGTGCCGTCATGCAAGGAAAAAAGAAAATTGCCGATTTTGGTGAACTGTCCCCGATACTGGCCCGTCATATGAAAATCAAGACAAATGTAAACATCGCCATCATCGACGATGTGGAAAATCTGCCTGGGGCGCGTCGTGTGCACGAACCAAACTTGTCGGATTTTCAACCGATTACACGTGACTTTGCTTTTATCACAGACGCTGATTTTCCGGCGGCAAAACTGACGGGCGCGGCAATCGCATCGGATTCGCGTATCACAGACGCGGTGGTATTTGATGCATTTGAAATGCCTGATGGTAAAAAGTCAATTGCATTTACAATCACGATTATGCCGACAGAAAATATGTCGGATACAGATTTGCAAAAACTGCAAGATACAGTTATCGCGAATGTCGAAAAAAAGTGCAATGCAAAAATACGTGATAAATAGCACACAAAAACATCAAAAAACACCGGCAAACACCGGTGTTTTTTTTATTGTCTTAATCGAATGGATTTTCGTCTTTTTTATACTCTATCACAATGGGCAGATGTTCCCATTTTAACGCGTTCGCCAATCCGCGCCGCAGATATCGTGTATACGATTCTGGAATATCAGACGCGCCACCAACATTAATTGTGATTTTCATTGGATGCCGCCCTGTTTGGCGTGCAAATTTTATCTTCATCGGGCGTTTCAGCCGTGACATAGGCGGCTGGCGTTCAGCAACCAGTTTTTCGACAATTCTGTTAATCAGACTGGTTGGTGCATCGGTATTTGATATATCCCATTGTTCATACACACGTCGGAACATGTTGCGAACCCCGGTCCCTGTTTCTGCCGATATCGCCAAAATCATCGGTCGAATAATCTGGTGAAAAGAATTTGTAAATTGGTGTTTTAGCCGCAACAGTGTTTCATCACGTTCATCTGGATTGACCAGATCCCATTTATTCAATGCCACACACAGGATTTTACCGGCATCATACACCCGTCCGGCAATTCCCAACGCCTGGTTTTCAATATTGCGTGTTGCATCCACCACCAGAATTACAATATCAGCCTTGGCAATTGCGTCCAATGATTTTAATGCCGACAATGTTTCCACATCGTCACGAACCCCGGCCTTGCGCCGCAAACCCGCGGTATCCATTAATACAATATCACGCCCATAAAAGTTCGTTGGGATTTTCACCGTATCACGTGTAATTCCCGGCGCATCCATGACAATCTGTCTGTTCTGGCCCAGTACGCGATTAACCAGTGTTGATTTACCAACATTTGGTTGGCCCATAATGGCGATTTTAACACGCCTGTTATTTACGCTGTCATCATTGTTTACGACATCACCGGCAATTCCGTCCATGAATTCGTATATTGCGTCAAAACCAGTCTTGTGTTCCGCAGAAATCATATGTGGCGCACCGAACCCCAGCCTATAGAATTCATGTGTATCCGCCATACGGCGCCCAGATTCAGCCTTGTTCACGACCAACAGCACCGGCGCATGTGTTTTGCGTCGCACCAGACGTGCCCATTCTGTATCTGCGCTGGTCAAACCCACACGCCCATCGACGACAAACAAAACCGCATCAGAATGTTCAATCGCGTCCAGTGCCATATCTGTTGAATCACGTGCGATTCCGTCGCGTGCGTTTTCCAGTCCGGCGGTATCAAATATCTGCCATGGGCGCCCACGTACCGTGCCCCCAATTGTATCGCGCGTCACACCGGGCCGGTCGTGTACCAACGCGTCGCGCGTCCCCGTCAGCGCATTAAACAGTGTCGATTTGCCGGTATTTGGTCGGCCAGCTATGGTTATTTTTAACATCACTTTTTCCATTGATTTTTTTCAATTATAAAGCAAAAATATAAATAATCAAATTGGGGGCGTAAAATGATGGAAAAATTAAAAAATGGATTAAGACATGTCAAAGATGTCCTGGTAAATCCGAAACGCTATTTCACCAGAATTGTCGCAGACGGCAATATGGAAGAATCAATGTTCAAGGCATTTATATACGGTCTGGTTGGTGGATGCTTGGTATTATTATTGCGTCTGATTGGTGGCGCGACGATAACGATTGGTTCGGTATTTACGGCGATTATAATTGTGCCGGTGTTGGCGGTTGCATTACTGTTTGTGATGGGCGGACTGATGATGCTGGTGTCTGAAATCACGGGCGGTGAACGTGACTGGGAAATCGCGATCAAGGGATTGGCATCGGTATTTTTTATCTATCCTGTGGTATTGGTGCTGAATGCGCTGGCATTTAATTGCACATCGATGTGGATAATCAGCCTGTTGGTTGACGTGTATATATTGTTCTTGTTTTATAACATTGCGGTGTATTGCATGCGGGGCAAGCGGGCAAATGTTATCGTTGTGATTGGAATTCTGGCGTTGTTTTTGGCGACAGTATACGCCACAGATTACCGTATCGGGTGGTTTATGTTAAAGAACACCAGTGCAACATTATCCTGTTTGTTGTAAAAAAGCCGGCAAATGCCGGTTTTTTTATACTATTTTTGCGCCCGCCCTGCACCAGCGCGCAACCGGGCATTCGGCGCATTTTGGTCGCAGCGCCCGGCAAATGTACCGTCCGTGCAGAACCATAACATGATTCACAATTGGATGATATTTTTTTGGAATCACCCGCGTCAGTTGTTCTTCGACTTTTTCCGGGGTATTTGCATCCGCGCCAACCCAACCATAACGATGTGCATTGCGGAAAACGTGCGTATCCACACCAATTGTCGGCGCACCCCACAAAACATTCATAATAACATTCGCAGTCTTTTGACCAATGCCAGGTAATTTCATTAACGCGTCACGATTGTGATATTTTTCAGGAAAACGATAGTCATCATCTGTTCCACCTGTATCGTTCATCAGTGCCGTGGCCAAACCCATAATGCTCTTGGCCTTGTTATTAAAGAACGACAGCACACGGATATGCGCCACCAGTCCATCTGTGCCCAATGCAATCATTTTGGCGGGCGATGGTGCCACACGAAACAGCGCGGGCGTAACCTCGTTCACTTTTTTATCGGTTGCCTGGGCGGATAAAATCACTGCCACGGCAAATGTAAATTCATTGATTGAATACAGTTCCGACCGAATATTCATATCAATTACGGTCGGAACATGTGTAAAATAAATCTCTGGCGTTAGTGTCATTATTCTGCAAATTGAAAGTTTTCCAGACGTCCTTCGCATAATTTTTGACAATCGCTGTTGCACAGGTTGCGAACACTGGCCACAGAATCGCCAGAAAATTCAACCGTATCAACCCAGATGTTTTTGTGCGTACGGTCCGATGCAAAGCACATACAGCGCGCAGTATATTTTTCAGAATGTGTTTTTTCGTCACGTACAACATGACCATTCACACTTTCGTAACTGGACGAAAAACTTTTTTCAGACCCGATACCGACACACTGTGACGTAACGGTCACCGCGTGATTGGCGGCATCCAGTGTGCCGACATAAAACCCCGCACCAAACAATACCAGTGCTGCGACAATCCCAAATATCCAATGCAGTGATTTGTGTATATGCATGATTTCCCCCTTTTTATTATGCTTTTTCCACAGATACAGATAAATTATATCCTTCTATTACTGTATTATACACACCATTTTCACTTTGCGACATATTTTTTATCAGTGCGTCACGCATGATGCGCACACGATGCTGCGCTATTGCGGCGGCCAATGCCGGGTCTGCACTGTATTCCAGGTTAATTCTGTCGGATACATCCAGACCGGCTGCTTTGCGCGAATCCTGGATAAAGCGCAATGCATCGTTCGCCAATCCTTCGGCGACCAGTTCTGAATTTATTTCTGTGTCCAACACAACCACTGCGGTGTTATCGGGCAATGCCGCACCCGTCACCCCACTGCGTACCGTCAGACGTTTTTCGAACTCTTCAGGATTTAATTCATATTCGCCGACATACAACCGTCCATCGCGGATTTCATAGTTGCCCTGCTTTACCGCGGGGATAATCTGCTTTAGTGCGCCCCCCAGGCGTGCGCCGATTTTCGGCGTTACCAGGTATACGAACGCATCGGCAACATCATTGTAATTATCGGTAAATTCCACAGATTTTACATTCAGTTCGTCCCGGATGATATCGCCATATTCTGATAAATCTGCACCTGCCACGACCAGTTTATTCAGTGGTAACCGGTTGCGCAGTTTATGTTGTTCACGCAACTGTTTTCCAACAGATACGACCATTTGTACACGTCGCATATCATCAACAATCTTTTCGTCATATTTTGTGGCGACGGGGAATGACTGCAGATGCACACTTTCCGCGCCGGTTAAATTGCGATAGATATAATCAGAAATAAACGGTGCAAACGGCGCCAATGCGCGACACAGTGTGGTCAATACTGTATACAGTGTATCAAACGCATCCTGGTCTTCATCCCAGAAACGTGCGCGTCCACGCCGAATATACCAGTTATTCAGCACGTCCAAGAATCGCACAAATTCTTTGACGGCAACATCAGGGGTATATTTATCCAACGCGTCGCCAACAACAGAAACCAGTTCGTTTAGTTCTGCGATGATGTATTTATCCAACGCGCCATTTGGATTTGTGTTTTCATGTGCCGTTATGTTGCCCGCATTTGCGTACAGCGTAAAGAAATGATACGCATTCCACAGTGGCGTCAGAATAATTTTTGTTGATTCTGCAAATACCTTGCCTTCTTTGTCGACGGGGACTGGTTCTGCCTTCATAAAATTTGACCCCAGTATAAACAGACGAATTGCATCTGCGCCGAATTGTTCAATTTGTTCTTCGGG
>CALXPA010000008.1 GCA_944390185.1 uncultured Alphaproteobacteria bacterium
GGACACATATTCGTACTGGCAACCAAATGTCAGTATCGGCGTTGGCGCCGAATTGCCGTATGGATTTGGAATATTTGCCCAGCCTATGTTTTACTGGCAAAACTATGATGCGGAACAGTGGTCGGTCCAAGACGGCAATTTTGTCCAGATTGTTGAACGCGACTTTACCCAGCGATATTCGCTGTCGGTGTCAAATAATAAATTGAGCATCATGGGATTTGCACCCACATTAATATTCAGCTATACCCGGCGCGATTCAAATATGTGGCAACGCGAATACGACAAATGGGCAATTGAATTCACAATGCAACAGCGCTTTTAAAAAATCCCCAAACGGGGATTTTTTATTTTCCAAATTTACCACTGCGCGGGAATCCGACCGGCACGGTGCGCCCCTGGGACGCACGGCGACCCGTCCATGGTGCCCAATCGTCCATACGGGTTGTACCCCGCCCCGTTGTCCAACCGAAACCATCCGCCGCGTCAAAGAACATAACATCCAGAACGTATGTGCGTTCCGCATTGTATTTTTGCAGTATCACGCCCTTGCCCCGGGTCATTTCTGGGATTTCAGACGTCGGGAATATCAGCAGCTTGTCATTCGAACCCGACATCGCAATCGTATCACCCGTGACCGGCACACACATTATCGCCGGATTACGTGCGTCTGTATTCATGACCTGTTTCCCGGTACGCGTCTGGGCCAGGCAATTTTCACCCAGCACGATAAAGCCCGTACCATGGCGGCCCACCAACAAATATTTTGCAGATGTATCCAACACAAATGCCGATACAATATTTTCATCTGCACCAATATCAACCATCATTCGTACAGATTCACCGAAACCGCGCGCCGACGGCAAATCATTGGCGGCGATTGTGAACATTTTACCCCCGCTGGCAAACAGGTTGATTTTATCGGTCGACATGGCGTGGAACGCGAATTGCAGACTGTCCCCTTCTTTGAATTTTAAATCCAAATTGTTTAAATCCAATGTTCCCTTGGCCGCGCGAATCCACCCCATCGCAGATAACACAATCGTCAGCGGTTCTTTTTCAATAAATTCGTCCGTATTCACGACGATTTCCGCCGTTTGTGGTACCCACTGGGTGCGACGACGTCCCAATGCGGTCTTTTTATCATAGCGCTTTTTAATATCAGCAAACCATGCCTTTAGCTGGTCGTTTTGCATATCCGCGCTGGCCAACAGTTCACGTAACTGTTTTTGTTCCGCCAACAGCGCCGCATCTTCGCGCCGGATTTCCATTTCTTCCAGTTTGCGCAACGAACGCAGGCGTGTGTTTAATATTGCCTCTACCTGAACCTCGGTCAAGTTGAATTCGGACATCAGCACTGATTTCGCATCATCTTCGTTACGAATAATCTCGATAACGCGGTCCAGATTCAGGTATACAATTAATAACCCACCCAGTATTTCCAGCCGCCGTTCAATATTCCCCAGGCGCCAATTCGTACGACGCACCAGCACATTTTTCTGGTGCGCAATAAATTCACGCAGTACATCGCCAATCCCCATAACACGCGGCACACCACGCGAATCAATGACGTTAAAATTCATATTGAATTTATATTCCAAATCCGTCATCGCAAACAGGTGCGCCATCATCTTGTCCGCTGGGACATTACGACTTTTCGGTGTGATAACAATACGAATATCAGTCGTAGATTCATCGGATATATCATCCACCAACGGCAATTTTTTTGCGTCTATTAGATTGGCAATCTGTTCCACCAGTTTAGATTTTATAATCCCATATGGGATTTCGGTGATGACCACCTGCTCGGCCCCGCGGTCCAGTTTCTCAATTTCCCATTTTGCGCGAATTCTGAACGCCCCACGGCCCGTTTCATAATTCTTTACAATCGTGTCAAAAGAATCAATCAAAACCCCGCCTGTTGGGAAATCTGGCCCAACCATTTTTTTCATAATCTGGGCAGTGGTCGCATCAGGATTATCCACCACCAAGGACAAGGCATCACAAACCTCTGCCACGTTGTGGGTTGGGATATTCGTCGCCATACCGACCGCAATACCCATGCCGCCATTGGCCAGCAAATTCGGAAACGCGCCCGGCATAACCGTCGGTTCCACCGTTGTGCCATCAAAGTTCGGCATCATATCGACACTGTCTTCGTCGATACCCTCCATAATCAGCATGGCGGCATCTGTCATCTTGGATTCTGTGTATCGATATGCCGCTTGGGGGTCACCATCGATATTTCCAAAATTACCCTGGCCATCAATTAATGGATATCGGACGGAAAAATCCTGGGCCAGACGAACCATCGCATCATAAACCGAAGAATCACCATGCGGATGATAGTGCCCCAGCACATCCCCAACCACTGTTGCACACTTGCGAAATGCGGCAGTTGGCGATAATTTCTGGCGCAACATAGAATACAAAATGCGACGATGCACAGGCTTTAGCCCGTCACGAACATCCGGCAATGCGCGGGATACAATCGTACTGACCGCGTACGACAGGTACCGCTGGGACAAGGCATCCGATAATTGTTGTGTATCAATTCTTTCGACTATTTCTTTACTCATAACAACCAAAAATTAAAACATTTAGAAAAAAATAACAACCGAAAAAATGCAGTCCACGCACGCCCCAAAATCTAGTCGCCAATTTTATTCTTGATTTCACGAATCCGTGCCAAAATTTCCCGCAAATCCGCGTCAGATACCGTCGGATGTGGTTGGTTACGAACCTCGTCCGCCAGGACAATGCACAACGTCGCCAACAGCGCATTTTCCGGCAACGGACCAATTTTATCCAATATTTCGCGTGCACGCGCGTCGACCATTTTGCCCAAATCAATCAGGCGGGATTCCTGGCCGTCTTCGCATCCCATGGGGTAATTTTTATTGACAATTGGTATGGACACCACACTCATTTTAACTTCTTTAGTATCGATATTGATTGTTCAACCATGTCGGCGGCGCGGGCATTCTTGTCCCGCAAGGCACGTACCTGTTCGGTCAGAATTGCCACCTCTAGATCCGTTTGACGGCCCGCATTCGTTGCCGTTGAACGCAGACGCGCAACCATATCGTCCAACACAGCCAGTTCTTGAAATATTTGTTGTTTTATATCAGACATAATCTCAGTTTAAGATATTTTTTACATGCGTTCAACCGCAAAATGTGATATAATGTCCCCATACTGTGGGGGATGTGTCAGATGAAGACTAAAATCATTTATATTTCTGGGAATGAATTATTCAATATGGCTGATATTCGGGCCGCTTTTGAAGAGGTTCGCGGTACACTGAATCTGGGGGCGGATACTGTTTTATTCGGCGTGCCGGTGGATAATGACGATGCACTGGTGGGGGATGCGACCGCAACAAGCACATCGGTGACCGATGATGCGGAAAACATTCCTGGACCGATTGAATCCGCAGAATCACACGTAACAGCAGAAATCTGTCAAACAATCCCAGACGAAACAGCGAATGCACCAGAATCCACAGAATTGCCGCCGGTTTCTGTACAAAAAAAACCACGCGCCCGTCGCAAGACCGCCACTGTTCCAGATACAGACAATACAGACACCCTGCAACACGATTCACAATCCACGGACAATATCACAAATACAGATGAAAAAATTATCCCTATTCTGTCGGTATTGGCCACAAAACAAGATAACGACATTGCCCCAGAATCAAAAACAGAACCAGAATCACCAGAAACTGGGGCGGACGATGTGTCTGTTGTCGCAGATATAGATATCAGTGCCCAACTGGCGGCACCCACCGACGATGACGCGGTGGTTGAAACAACAACTATTGCCGATATGATAAACGATGATGCGCCCAGTGAACCGGTCGAAAAAACACTGGAACAATTACTGGAAAGCATGGCGCCCCTGCGTGAAGACGTTACCCCAGACATCCCAGACCACGATGTAATTTCCGACGATGCCGAAATCGATGACAGTGCACAAATAACAGATGCACCCGATGCAACACTGGAACAACTGGCGGCCGAATTCGCACAAACCCAAGATAAAATTCCAGACGAACAAAAATCTGAATCGCACAGCAAAATTGGCAAATTGAAAAACATACTGCCGTTTAAAAAGGTTAAACGTGACGATGGCGGAATTATGGGCGATCTGTTCGGATGGGCCGGCATTGCCGCCAATGATGATGACTTTTCCATCCCAGGATTTTTTACAAACGCCGCATCAAAAAAATAGGCACATAATGCAACCACATGAACACAGATGTAATTCTTAGACTGTTACAGAATTCTGGATTTCACATACGGGGAATGGACGAAGCGTACCTGTATCTGGAAGATCCGGCATGTGTGTTACGCAGTTTTGAAACATTTCTGGAATATGCATGGATCGTGATCGTCTGTATCACAGGGCTGTTACTGTTTGGATGGGCGATATCGATGATACGCGGGTCCAAGAATGATATTTTCACAAACCTGCGTAATTTAATCATCATGTTGGGGACTGTTTCTGCGGTGGTGCCAATTGTTAATTTAATATGGGGCGATGATTTATTCGCGCGCGGATGTGATACAATCCAGATACCATTTACAGAATTAAATAAAATGCTGGATGCGCGTAATTTGGCCATGGGGGACAGCGACGAAAATAAACTGTATGAAAATTTGACCATATATGATTCTGGGCTGGGTGGGACAACGCCGTATTCTGTTGCGCCACTGGCCCGCGCAGGGGCACCGGTCGATATTGATATCGGTACCGCATCGCAACCCGCCGTCCGGGCCCAAGAAACATCGAACAAGGATATTATATTTACCAACCCAGATGGGTCACAATATCGGCGCACAGGTGGGACGCGCGCGTGGCGCAATAACAATCCTGGGAATATCCGATATACTGAATTTGCCCGGCGTGCCGGCGCAATTGGCCAGGCCGGTGGATTCGCCGTATTTCCAAACGAAGACGTGGGCATGCGCGCGATAGAGCAATTGTTGCGCAGTGATTCTTATCGAAACCTGACTGTGGCGGGCGCAATCAGCAAGTATGCACCACCAACAGAAAACAACACGGCCGGATATCACAGGCATATCGAAGAACTGACCGGAATATCTGTGAACAGACGCATATCGGACCTGGACGATGCCGAAATGGCGCGCATGACCCAGGCAATCCGTCAAATCGAAGGATGGGGGCCCGGTCGGATTGTGGAACAATAACCAAGAATAAAAGCAAACGTAAATGAAAAACTGTAATCAATATGGCGGCGTGGTACTGAATATATTACTGGTGATAATGTTGAGTATCATCGCGGCATTAATATATCTGCTGGCGGGGGGGCCAGTGCCCAAACTGACACGAACAGTTGGCGTAAATTCACCTGTGGCAACGACAACCGATGACGCGCACATACTGGTTCAGCCGGCAGGCGTGTTTACAGACGGACTGGACAATCCTGATTTTTCCGAAGAATATCCGTTGGACGAAACAGGCACAGGGGTGGCCGCACGCACCATATTCGACCGCGATATCAATGGCGACGGAATTCGCGACAGAATAACCCGCACCCGCAACGAAAATGGTACTGCGCACCATTATTACCAATACAAAATCGAACTGAATAATGGCGGCGAATTTGTCGACATTACACCCGATGAATTCAGAACTGTCGAAGGTGCAGAATGTGCATTGGCAAAAATACAGTTTTCTTTCCACCCAGAATTTCGCGCAGTAAAAATTACACGCCCGTGGAATGTGTCATGGACAACACCAACAACCGCAACCAAGATTGTGTACGCCATGGAAAATCAAAAACTGGTCCCGATTGAACGCACAGAAATGAAATCTGTGTGCGATGTTACAGATTTATTTTAATAAAAACAAATTCCGTGCCGAATACAGCACACCACCAGATACCAAGTAATGATCGTACAGTTCAATTCCGCACGATGTTAGTAACGTGGCAACTTCTTTGGTGATATCAATATCCGCATCAGAAAAGCATAATCCTGGGGTTGGATGATTATGCAACAACACCACCGAACGTGCGGATAAATCCAGTGCACGCTTTAATATCTCGCGCGGGTATACGGGCGACCAATCAGATGTTCCAATACTGTGCAAATCGTCCGCCAATAAACGCAGTGTCGAATCCAGATACATAACGTGCAGTTCTTCATTCGCCTTGCCCGACAGCATCAGCACACAATAATTGCGAAATGCCTTTTCGTCACGAAACACCGGCTGGTCCGTCAGTTGAAATTTACACCCAGATATCATTAATTGTGCAATTGCCTTTAGAAAAACGGCCGTGTTCTGACCGATACCTGGATAATTTATCAGGTCTGGTAATGGCGCTGTTAAAATTTGGTATATGCTGCCAAATTTTGCAATCAAACCGTGCGCCAACGGTCGCACATCACGACGCGGAATAACAAAACTAAGCACCAGTTCCAACAGTTCGTATTCCGCCAATTGGCCATTTATAAACTTTTGCCGCAGACGTTGCCGATGACCAATACGAAAAAGTTTGTCTGGGTTATCCAATGCCATCGCCCCCCACGCAGATTGCCTATACCATTCTTTCAGTGAAAATTATAACGCCGTCTTCGGTAATCCCCAGCGTATGTTCCCATTGTGCCGACAGACCGCCGTCAACCGTACGTGCCGTCCAGCCATCATCATCAATCCGACATTCTGGGCGTCCGGTATTTATCATCGGTTCTATGGTAAACACCAACCCAGGAACCATCTTGACATTATCCCAATGCCGGTCATAAAAATGATAAATTTGCGGGTCGTCGTGCATCACCTTGCCAATGCCATGGCCAACAAAGTCACGCGATATCGAAAAACCATGCGGCAGTACAACTGATTCAATTGTTTTGCCAATTTCGGACAATGGGACGCCCGGTCCACAAATTGATATCGCAGCGTTCAGGGCATCTTGGCATGTCTGTACCAATTCACGCGCACGTGGCGCCACGTTTCCAATCATAAACATACGCGATGCATCACCATGAAACCCCTTGTACTGGGCCGTCAGGTCAACATTTACAATATCGCCATCGCGCAAGATAACATCATCACTGGGGATTCCGTGCACAATTACATCGTTAACAGATGTGCATATACTCTTGGGGTATCCCTGGTACCCCAGGTCCGATGAACGCGCCCCACATGAATGCAAAAATTCTGCAACCATGCGGTCAATTTCGCCGGTCGATATTCCTGCGCGAATGTACGGGGTTATATAATCAAAGCACCGTGCCACAATATCCCCCACCACACGCAGACGCTTAAAATCTTTTGGGGCATAAACAGATGATAACATTTTATATCTTCCTTCGCTTTACAGACAATTTCATTGCGCGCATCGCCAATTTTAACGAAAAATCACGCAACAATATTTCGGCCGGCATACCGGTTGTTCGTAACTGCTTTTCCAGTTCATTTAATCGGCACAGCACGGCAACAATTTCTGATTCAGGCCATATTTTCATTGCCTGGTTAAATTTTTCTGCAACCTTCCAGAACAGGCGCGGCAACTGACCCGCAACAACCGCCGTCAGCAGTTTTTTAAAATGCGTATCCAGCATGCGAATCAACATGTTCGGTTCAGCATTATCATACAATAACCGATCCAGCGCCAACATCGTCTGTTGAATATGACCCGCAGTTAATGAATACAGATAATCGTCTGTGTTCGCCGCACCAGTATCAGGCAAGCATTTTTCAACGTCATCCAATTCAACAATTTTCTTGTCATCAACGTACAATGCAATCTTGGCCAAGAAACCGCGCGTAATCCCACGATCGCCGCCCAAATGTGTCGTCATATACGCCATCGCATCTGGGGTTATTTGCTGAATTCCCGCCGACGCCGATAATTCACGGCGTATCAATGCCGCCAAAGATCGCGCATCATCTGTATAGCACGCCAACGCCGCCAGCGCGTCATCCGATTCAAATAATGTCCGCAAGCCGCCACCGGCACGCAAATCGCCCGCAGTTATAATCACGGTTGCACACAGCCCAGAATGCGTAACCAGATCACTGATATATTTCGCATCACTGTCACCGGCGTTTGATATCATCAGCATCTTGCGTCCGCCGAACATGGACGGACTGCACCCCTCGGCAAACAAGACATCTTGTTTTTCGCGCAATTCATCAGAATCAATAGAAATCAAATTGTCTTTTTCTATTTCCAATTTTTCAATTGCGCGATCGCAATATTCATCCACCTGGCCCGCATCAGGCCCGTAAATCAGCACTGCACGAATTTTTTCGATACCGCCGTTAAAATCGGATTCTTTCCATTTCATTATTCTTTATCACTGTCACGCTGTTCATATTTGTATGTTTCTGCGATGACACGGGTTCCAATCTTGTCCGCCAGTACGGATATCGTATTCTGGACCGCGTTGTTATACGACGCGTTCGCCGCAACCAAGTATCGCACAAACGTGTACGATTCAGATGCCGTTTCAGACCCATGGGCGATTTCTGTCCCATCAACAGACAGTGTATAATCTGCGGTTAAAACAATTTCTTGCCATGTGGCATCGCCAGTTGATTCCAATGCCTTGTACCGCGTAACAGGATCATGCAAATTAATCGTCAACGTATATGTCGCCGTCGCGTCACGCACACCGCCAAACTTGGCCCCCAGACCATTACGCAATTCAATCCCATTAATTCCACGAATTGGCGCAACATATATGTCTGTATCGCGTTCCGTATACATCGGCACAAAACCGCACGATGACAATAACAACAAAGCAATCAAATATTTTTTCATATTTTCATTTGTTATTTTTTGTTTTCCTATTGCATTTTATCCTTATATTACCTAGACTTTTAATAAATCGCAAGGGGGAATAATGAATATTTTTATGATGATATTGGTTGCCATATTCATGGTGGGATTTTATCTGGTCAGCAGCCCCAGCCAACGCGTCATAGAACAAGAAACCGAATACGCCGTAAATCAATCTGATATGCGCACAATTGCCCAGTGTGCGTCCGCGGCGCATAACGCACAAATCCGTGGCGTCGAATTCCAAGATATCTGTACCGAACAAAATTCTGTAACCAGCCAATACATCTGCATGAACAGCAGTATGCGAATCACGGACTGTAACGTCACGCAAAACAAACGGCCTGCATACAGTTATATCATAACAACAACAATGCCGTTGGATATGGAAAACTATAACGATATGTTGGATATCCTGGAATCCGATTTCCCAGACGCCGGTACGTTTGGCATATTCTTGGGCGGGAAAATAATGGCCGGCGGGACCAGCACGGCCCGCACCGTCCCAGACGCAATTATCACAGAACTGGGCCTGGGGGATGGCCAGTTGATTTATCTGACCCAGTTCGAAATTCCTGATGCAGACACAACTTTTTCTGCCGCCGTCCAGGCGGATGTGCTGTGCCCCATCGGCACAATAAAAACATATCGGTTTGGCCGGTGGCAGTGCATCGAGTATAACACTAAGACAGACTGTGGCGGCGATATGATATGGGATTCAGAATTACTGGAATGCGTCCCAGACAATACGAAAAAGCCCCTGTGTGCAGAACAGCAAACAGCGGTATTGGTCGACAGCGTGTGGGAATGCGTAAACCCCTTTCCGGAAAAGGCATGCCCCAGTAATATGATTGCACGTTTGAATTATACTACCTTAGAATGGGAATGTGTGGCAGACCCGAATATGATTGCAAATGTGAAAAAGTGTCAAAATACCACGGGCGGTGCGGTGTTCGGCGCAATCGGCGCAACGCTGCGCGTGCCGTCCGCATCATCATGCACAGATTGCGAGGTTATGATTACAGATCCCAACACATGCGCGTCTGCGTGTATTCCGGACCCTGCAAAAATCAACGACCCTGCGTGTTATCCCGGTGACGCCAGTGAATGCACCGGCAATTCCCACGGCCTGTATTTCGGATTCCCATCTGCGACGTATGTTGCAAATGTGTCTGGGGTTGATGCCAGTGCGGTGCCATTTGATACCGCGCATTCGCAAAACAGAATGTTTAATTGTCTGGAATGTGCCGACGGCGAAATTGATCCAGAAAAATCAATGCCCCCATATATCGCAATATGCAAGTAAATAAAAACGCCTGCGCTGGCGTTTTTTATCGTGTGCGTGCGTTGTCATAACGCTGGGCGATTAATAGTTCATATTCATCACACGCCTGGGCATATGCCTGGGGCGATATGTATTTTTGATTGTCCAATGTAATCTGTAAACTGTCCAACGTATCATCCAGACGATCATCATTATCATAAATATACGGATAGTCTGCCGGTGATGTATACCCCCCAGGCGCATTTTTGTTCTGGGGCCGGATGCCATTTGGATGGCGCGAATTAACCGTATCAATAATCGCCGTCCGATACGCCCCGCCCTGTTTATGAAAGTCTGCAACATTTTGACTGGCGATAATCTTGACACAGTCGCGTAATTTCGCCAATTTCTTGTACGCGTTATCCGTATGCCCATTGAATTTAACACCAACCGTCACTGTCTGTTCTGGGATATTGTCGCGCCATTGACCATTCGGGTGCGCGTTAAACATCATATACCCCACCAATGTATAGCGCACAGATTCCAGTACATCCCGGGCGACATCGGGACAATTCAAATTATCCTGGGACCGACAAAAGTGATATAAACTGTTGCGTCCGTTGGCCAAAAATGGCGATACTGTGCCAAAACGCCCAGGATTATATGACATTTCGTACCACAGTGCATCACATATCGTATCGCGATTTATATTACCAACACGAACATCGACCGATGTTAACGGATGATCCCAATCACGCGACGTTTTAATGCGTCGAACTGCGTTGTGCAAGTCTGCGGATACAAAATCCCCAATGTATGCACGCGATACATCATAGCGTAATATTTTTAAAATCTGCTTGTCAGACAATTTTCCTGGCATCAGGCCCCCTTTTAGTACACACTTATATATAACACTTTATAATGTTTTGTCAAGTGATTGTACCAAGGTCCCCGGCCACTGCGCCCGTTATTCACGCCAAATCACACTGTCAAACAGTGCATCAATGGCATGGCGCAAGTTTTCGTCCGTAAAGAATTGGTCCCTTTGTTGTTGGGTTGTGAAATGTTCAGAATCTTCAAAGTGCGGAACATATTTTTGCACGGCAAAATTCCTGACCCCGCGGTCATGCAGCCCGTTTGCAATTTCTAGTAAATCCATCTTGGATACAAATCGTGGATCACATGTAATACGAACCTCTAAATCCTTGCCGGTTGATAACCAAACGTCCAGACTGCGCATCATATGATCATGCGCGACGTTCTGCCCGACCAGGCGCGGATACTGGGTACGCGTTGCCTTGTAATCCAGGCCAATCCAATCAACAACATCCGCCGCACGTGCCAATGTGTCTGGATAAAATCCATTTGTATGCAAACCAATGGCAAACCCCAGTTCACGCACGCGCCGCATATATTCAATCAGTGCGGGGCCCTGCATCAGCGCTTCGCCCCCAGAAAAAACGACGGCTTCCAGTTTGCCGACACGGGACTGTAACCAATCAAAAACCTTGTCCTGGTCGTATTGGCCGTCGCCAACATTTAACAGATGCGGGTTGGAACAATACGCACACCGCAACGGACACCCCACCAGAAACAGCACTGCCGCCAATTTCCCGGGATAGTCAATTGTTGTGAACGAAACCAACCCACCAATCTGTATCTCTCTCATAACTTATGCAGCTTTTTTCAACAATTCACAGTGTCTTTGACCAGCGGTCAGACTGTTTGATTCTGTGAATGTTTTTCTTTCGCAGAATTCCGAATATTTACCAATATTGAAATTTGATACGGGTCTGATAAAGCCCATAGACCGCGAGAATACTTCACAACGTGTTCTTGATGTGTTTTCTGTTGCTGCCATAATTTTTTCCTCCCTTTCTTGTGTTGTTGTTTTATAAAACTGCCCTAGTGTTCCGATTCTGCGTTTTGATTTGCGGCGATTTCCGCGTCGCATTTTGGACAGAATTCATGACGCCCCGGCAGATAGCCGTGTTTTGGACAAATCGAGAATGTCGGTGTTAACGTCATATACGGAATCTTGTAATTTTCAAAGATTGTGCGGACAATCTTTTCGGCGGCCGCGCCACTGGATACGGGTTCGCCCATATACAGGTGCAGCATTGTCCCGCCGGTATACTTGCGCTGTAATTCTTCTTGGTGTTCCAACGCGACGAACGGATCGTCAGTATAGTTCACCGGCAACTGGGTCGAATTGGTATAATATGGTGCCTCTGGCGTGCCGGCTGTGATAATGTCTGGGAAATTTTTCACGTCCGTCTTGGCAAAACGGTACGAGCAGCCCTCGGCTGGGGTGGCCTCCAGATTATACAAATTACCGGTTTGTTCCTGGAACGTGGCCAGGTTTTCACGGATAAAGTCCATCAAATCCAGCACCAGTTTTTTACCCATTGGCGTCGCGATATTTTCACGATCGTTGGTAAAGTTACGCACCATTTCATTCGCACCATTTACACCGATCGTCGAAAAATGATGGTCCCAATTGCCCAGATAGCGACGCGTAAATGGATACAATCCGCGTTCCATATTCTTGGTTATTATGCGCCGCTTGATTTCCAGTGCATCACGCGCCAAATCCAACAAACGCTTTAATTCCGTAAACAGTCCGTCACGATCGCCCTTGTGCGTGTACCCCAGACGTGCCAAGTTAATGGTAACCACACCAATGGACCCGGTCTTTTCTGCAGAACCGAACAGCCCCCCGCCCCGCTTTAACAATTCGCGCACGTCCAGACGCAAACGGCAACACATCGACCGTACATCCGTCGGATTCAAATCAGAATTCAAGAAATTCTGGAAATTTGGAATCCCGTATTTCGCCGCCAAATCAAACAATGGTTTAACATTCGGATGTTCCCACGGAAAATCACGGGTAATATTATACGTCGGTATCGGGAAAGTGAACGGACGACCCATGGCGTCACCTTCGGTCATAACCTCCAGAAAAGCCTTGTTTATAATGTCCATTTCATTTTGCAAATCGCCATATGTGAAATCGACCTGCTTTTTACCGACGAATGGATGCTGGTTCTTTAAATCTTCGGGGCATGTCCAGTCGAATGTAAAGTTAATAAATGGCGTCTGGGTTCCCCAGCGGCACGGCACCGCACAATTAAAGATTAACGTTTGCATCGCGTTTTTTACATCCGCGTACGACAGATTATCAATTCTGACGTACGGCGCCAGGTATGTATCCACGGATGAAAACGCCTGGGCGCCGGCGAATTCATTCTGTAACGTGCCCAAGAAATTCACCATGTGCGAAATTGCAGTTGCCATATGCCTGGCCGGTTCACATTGTAAATACCCGGGAACACCGTTAAACCCTTCGTACAACAGTTCGCGCAACGACCATCCCGCACAATATCCCGTCAACCACCCCAGATCATGAATATGAATCGCGGCGTTTTTATGCGCATCGGCGATTTCACGTGGGTACAGATTTAACCAGTATTCCGCCGTCACACGTTCAGACGTACGTAAAATCAGCCCACCAATAGAATAACCCACATTGGCATTTTCTTTAATTCGCCAATTCGAACCACCGACGTAACCTTCGATAACCTCGACCGCGTCAACATAAGAATCGCGGATTTCAGTCCGCTTTTGACGATATATGATATAGGCCTGGGCCGTTTTATACGCGCGCGCATCCATCAGTGATTCGATAACCGATTCTTGGACATCTTCGACAGACGGATTTTTGTCGGTAAACTGCGCCTCTAACTTTTTCAGTGCGTTCTGCGTCACGGCGACAATTTGTTCATCCGACATCTCGTGCGTGACGGCGACCGCCTTTTTAACGGCATCAAAAATCTTTTTCGCATCAAACGGAACTGTTTCCCCAGACCGCTTTTGCACGACGTTCAAACGCGTGGTAAGTGTCGGAATAATCTGCATTTTATCATCTTTTTCTGACATAGACATTTTTACACCCCAATACTACAAAAATACAACATATAGTGGTTGTTTTTCAAATTTGATAACAATATATAGTATATTGATACTGTCGGCAATATATAAAAACAAAAAATTTTTTTATTTTTTCCTTTACTTTTTAAAAAGGGGTTTTTCTGCGGTGTTGCGGTACATGAAGCATGCCTGTGGCGCACACAAAAAAGCATTTTGTACCGCAAAAAAAATGATTTTTTTCAAAAAACTGATTCGTTTTTAATCCCAAAATACAAAATATAGATAAAAATTGACGAATCTGTGTCTATATATTGACAAACAGTCCACCATTATGACTGATTCGATACGCCTTTTTTGCCCCCGACCAGAAAACAGGTTGTTTTTCCTGGGGTAAAGTGTGTATACTGGGTGTACATAACCGTAACAAATGGATTGCAATGATAAAAAATATTTATGACATGTTACACCAAGTATGCAGCCAAAACAAAGACCGCATATTCTTTGTGCGACAAAATGAAACCTATGCCGATTTGCTGCGCCGTGTAAAGCAGCGCGCGGTATTATTAGCAAAAAAGTTCGGGATAAAGCGTGGCGACACCGTGGCACTTTTGTCTGGGAACACACCGGATTTTATCCGTTCTTACTTTGCCATCACGTCCCAAGGGGCACGCGTGCTGATGGTTGATACGGGGCTGGCGCAATCGGAACAGTTGAACATGATGCGCCGAACAAACTGTAAACTGGTACTGGCCCAACGGGAATATTTTATCCCAGGTGGCCCAAAAATGTACGACATCGAATCCGTTGACGAAACAGATGCACGCGAATTCGTTGCCGCCCCAGCAAAGCGGGATGACGTTGCCATGTTATCGTTCACGTCGGGATCAACCGGTAATCCAAAGGTCGTTGGTTTAACCCATAACAACATAATATCACTGGGCGATGGGGCGATGTTTTACGCCCCCGTGATTCGTCCTGGATATATATTTTACGGATTCTTGCCGCTGTACCATATATATGGCGTGGTGATAAACATAATTGCGCCATTGGTGTTGCGCGGTCAATTGCTGTTACAGCCGGTGTTAAACCCGCGTGAATTCTTGGCCGATTTTAAGCGGTATCGCCCGCATGTTATACCGGCCGTGCCGCGCGTATGGGAAACGTTTTACAAAAAAATTATCACCACCGCACGGGAAAAGCATGTTTATACGCTGATGCGCGTCGTTGTATCAATGCGCCATGTATTGCGGGCGATTGGTCTGGGGTGTGTGGTGCGCCGTGTAACGCGCCCTGTGCATGAACTGTTTGGCGGGCGTACACGCGTGCTGGTATCTGCGGGTGCAACGCTGAAACCGACCATACGCAAATTTTTTGAACGCCTGGGGTTTGTGGTTGGTGATTGTTATGGTCTGACCGAAACAACAGGACCGGCGAATTTTAACTTTGCGTTCCGCCTGCCGGATGGTTCGATGCACTATGCAGGGCCACTGCCGGGGAACGAAATCGAGATTCATAATCCAGACAAACATGGAATTGGTGAAATATGGGTGCGTGGAAACTTGGTCATGCCCGGATATGTTGACAACGACAACGCCAACATGGCCGCGTTTGAAAACGGCTGGTTTAAAACAGGCGACCTGGGCAAATTGGATAAACGCGGGCGTCTGGTGGTCAAGGGACGAAAAAAACAGGTCATCGTTCTGGACAGTGGTAAAAATGTTTATCCTGATGAACTGGAAGACTTGTACATGCAGAATGACGAAATATTGGCGGCCGCTGTCTTTGAATATGTTATCAAGGGCAAGGTTGTGCCGTTTGCCGTGTTCCAGGTTGCGCCTGGGACAACAATGGCGCGCGTCGTTGCATTGGTCAAGGCGTCTAATTTAAAAATCGCCCCGTACAAATGGGTGCGCCACTTTGCGATTACCGAAGACGAACTGCCCCAGACGTCGGCCAAAAAAGTAAAACACTTTGCGGTCAAGGATTTGTTGGACACCGGGCACTTTACCCGTGCCACTGCGTAATCATGCGTCGCAATGATACAGATAGCATGTGGGCATGTGTGAATTAATTACGCCGGCGGATTGCAAATACGCATAAATTGTTGTTGACCCAACAAAGCGCATGCCCCGCCGGCGCAGATCTGTGGATACCGCATCCGATAATTCTGAACGCGTGCGATCGTATTCATAGATGGTGCGCCCGTCTGTCCAATGCCACAGATATTTTGCGAATGTGCCGAATTCCCGTTGGATTTCCAGAAAAACACGCGCATTGTTCACCGCGGCGGCAATCTTTGGCCCGTTGCGGATAATACCAGAATCTTGTTTCAATTGGGCTAATTTTTCGGCATCGTATTTACAGACGCGCCCCAGATTAAAATTATCAAACGCACGACGAAATGCATCACGACGATTCAAAATGCATTCCCATGATAACCCGGCCTGGAACGTTTCCAGGACCAGCATCTCGAACAACTTTGTATCATCATATGTCGGTACGCCCCATTCAGTGTCGTGGTATTTTATGTACCGGTCGTTACGCGGATTCGCCCAATGGCACCGGCAACGCCCGTCTGGCCATGTCTGGTGTGCGGTCATATGATAATTCCTTCGTGTTGTAATAATTGCTGTTTAATTCCTGTCCCGGCCGCATATCCAGTCAAATCGCCGCCAGCCCCAATAACACGATGGCACGGAATAACGACAGATATCGGATTGCGCCCAATCGCCCCACCAACCGCACGTGGTGACGACCCAACACGACGCGCAATATCGCCGTATGTTGTCACGTGCCCGTACGGAATTTCACACAGTTCACGCCATACACGTAACTGAAAATCTGTTCCACGTGGCGCCAATGATAAATCACCTGGGCGCGGGCACAGGCCCGCAAAGTACCGATCCAACCACTGCATCACGCGATGCGCCGCATCTGTCGTATCCGTCGCCAGGACGATGCTTTCTGGACAATACCGCTGGCCTACGAACCACAGTCCCCCCAGCGCATCATTATCCATGACCGCAATCATACGCCCAAACGGTGATGTGTATTCAAATGCCCCAGGACAATGATTTATCATATCGATGCCGGTGAATTTGTAATTTCCATTACCCGGCGCGGAACATCCGCGATTGCGATACGTTCTTGGGCCATGGTATCACGGTACCGTATGGTGACGGTATTATCTTCCATCGTTTGGTGGTCCACAGTAATGCACACCGGCGTACCAATTTCATCGTGACGACGATAGTTTTTACCGATATTACCAGAATTTTCCAGTTCTATGCGACCAATGTGCAACTGGCGCAGATCATTTTCGATATTATTTGCAATCGTCAATAATTCTGGAACATTGCGCACCAGTGGTATGACGGCGGCCTTGACCGGGGCCAACGATGGCTTTAACTTTAATACCACACGCGATTTTCCATCCCCCAGGTCTTCTTCGGTATATGCGTTCAGCATCACTGCCAACATCGCACGATTAACACCCATGGCTGTTTCTATCACATATGGAATAAAACTGTCCCCACTTTGTGGATCAGTATACGCCAGCTTGGTCGTGCTGTCGCGATTTTCCATAACATTGGCATTAATTTTAAATTCAGATTGACCCTTGGTGTGTGACCCCAGGTCAAAATCTTGCCGGTTATGAATACCTTCGACTTCGTCAAATCCATCAGGGAATTCATATTCAATGTCCCCTGCGGCCTTGGCATAGTGGGCCAGTTTTTCATGCGGCGTAAACCGGAATTTGTTCGCCGGTATTCCCATTTCATTCACCCACCAATCCATGCGGATTTTTTTCCACATTTCAAAATACTTTTCATCATCGGACGGGTTCACAAAGTACTGCATTTCTGCCTGTTCAAATTCACGCATGCGGAATACGAATCCGCGCGGTGATATTTCGTTGCGAAACGCCTTGCCGATTTGGGCGATACCAAATGGTAACTTGTGCGGGCGGGCGTCCATCACGTTCTTGAAGTTTGTATATGTCGTTGTCGCCGTTTCAGGCCGTAAATATGCGTTTATTGTACCATCTGCGGTTGCGCCAATCGCCAACCCCATCATCAACTGGTACGCGCGTGGCGGGGTTAAATCCGTGCTGCCACAGTTGTCACATTTAGACGGGTCACGCATCTTGTCCTGGCGCATACGGGCGCCACACTTTTTACATTCGACCAGCGGGTCAGAAAAGCTGGCCTCGTGCCCGGAATATTTCCACAACAGACGATTTGTGATAACTGCCGCGTCCAGGCCTTCGATATCATTGCGGGAATAAATCATGGCATTCCACCATGCCGCCCGAATATTCTTCATCAATTCAACACCATACGGGCCGTAATCATATGCGCCACCTAATCCACCATATATCTCGGACCCGGTGAATATAAAACCGCGACGCTTGCATAGTGCAACAATATCATTAATCGTTTTTGCTGGCATTTTTATCCCCTATGTATCAATTCAAACAACGTACAGTTTTATACAAAAATTAATATTTTTCAACATATTTAACAAATAAAAACAGGCGGGGATTGCCCCGCCTGGCCGCGCCATGCACAATTACTGGACATCTGGGGCAATTGCCGCCACTGGGCATACCGCCGCACATGTTCCACACGATATACACTTGGCCGGGTCAATTACACACTTGCCATCTGGGCCGGTGGATATCGCCATGACCGGGCATGCACCCATACATGTATGACAGCCAATACACTTTGCTGGATCAATTTTATACGCCATTTTTTACTCCATGGTTTTACAGTTATTTAATTTCTGTTCAGTAAACTTAACAGATATTGGAACATCGCGATAAATGATATGTACAGGTGTAATGCACCCAACACAGCCATTTGATTCTTTTGCGTACCATCGCCCAGAACGGCATACGCACGCTTTAAATTCTGCATATCATACGCGGTAAACAGTGCAAATATCAACACCCCGATAAAGCATACAACGGTACCAAACGTTCCGCCCATAATCGCCGGCCATATAAACGACGCCAGTCCAACCAAAATCAGGCCAATCATTCCCATAAACAAGAATATGCCCAAGAATGATAAGTCTTTGACCGTTTTATACCCGAACAGCGCCATGCACGCAAACATCACCGCAGAAATCGCAAACGCCGATAAAATCGTCCACGGATTTAACGCCAGTGCCGCCAACAGCAACGGCGTCATCACAACCCCGGTCAGTACCGCATACAGCATTAACAACAGTGCACCTGTGGACGTCTTGAAACTGAACGCGCGAACCTGGGCCCAGATGGCCAGTGCCAGCCCGCCAAACAGCAAAATATAATACACAGCAGAAAAACCCGTGGCCGTAAACAATATCGTCCACAGCGGTGTCGCCATCGTCACATATGCCGCAACAGCCGTCACAGCAACCGCACCAAACATTAACGCAAAAATACGTTTTAAATACAGTTCAATTCCACCCGATGTCTGGCCACGCGCCGGGGCACTGGGGGATTTTGTTTTAAATGCAACATTTTTCAATGCCATGTTTTTCTCCTTGTTAGTTTGTCCAATATATAATACAATATACCGTACAATTCAAGACAAATAAGCAAGGAGAATTTTAAGCCATGGCAACCAGAACAGAAAGATTGCGCCGTATAAAAGTAAGACAAAACGGACCAAAACAGGATATCTTTACAACACCAAAGAAATCCGACACGATAAAGGTTCTGAAAAAAGATTTGGAACAGGCCCAGAAAAAATTGGTCGAATACGAACGTGATGGCGATGCAAAAAAAGCAAAACGCACACGCGAAATAATCAGCAACCTGACCCAGGCAATTTCCAGATGCTAGGCAACAATAATGGCCATAGTAATAGAACCTTTTTCGCCCGTGGCGTTTTCTGTGTTCGGTCTGGACGTGCGATGGTATGCGTTGGCCTATGTCGCGGCATTTGTCGTCGGATATGTGATGTTACGCCATTTTGTCCGCCGCCCCGACAGCCAGATTACACTGGATAAAAAACAGCTGGACGATTTGCTGACGGCGATAATCCTGGGGGTTATCCTGGGGGGGCGCCTGGGGTATGTGTTGGTGTATAACCTGCCCTTTTTTGTGGCCCACCCGTGGGAGATATTTGCCGTGTGGCACGGCGGGATGAGCTTTCATGGCGGGCTGGTTGGGGTGATTGTGGCAGTGTTGCTGTTCGCGTGGCACAGAACGCGTCGACACGAAATCCCTGGGAAAACATATGACAATACATTCAAGATTCTGGACATATTGGCGGTGATTACGCCAGTGGGGCTGTTTTTCGGACGCATCGCGAACTTTATTAATATGGAGGTCATGGGCCGCCCCACAGACGTACCATGGGCGGTTGTATTCACAGGCGGTCCTGATATCCCCCGCCACCCCAGCCCGTTGTACGAGGCCGCCACCGAAGGTATATTGCTGTTCATTATTATGTATTGCCTGTACCGATTTACAAAACTGCGCCAACGTCCAGGGGCGCTGGGCGGAATCTTGGCCATGCTGTACGCCATATTCAGAATATTCTGTGAACAGTTCCGTGCACCTGACGCACAAATTGGGTTCTTGACCAGTTGGGGTTTGACCATGGGCCAATTGCTGTCTGGAATAATGTTTGTTGCCGGCGCGGTGATTTTTGCGATTGCGTTTCGTAAAAAATAGTGTAGAATAAGGCGCGTCGCCATACGTGGCCCACGAACAAAACCGTCGGTTTGCAGGACCGGCGCATAAAACAGTTTCGGATGGGTGGCAGAGCGGTCGATTGCGACGGT
>CALXPA010000009.1 GCA_944390185.1 uncultured Alphaproteobacteria bacterium
CCGAACAACAACGCCTCGCATATTAACAATGGTGCACTCTTGTTATACAATCGCTTTACCGACGCCGCAATCGGATTGCGCTGCGTCCGCGTTGCCTTTACAGACTTTGTTTTTTCTGATTTTGTTTTTGGCATATTATCCCCCTTCTACGTAACGGCAGATATTATAGTACCATTTCCCCAAAAATTCAATAAGTGTTTTATCCGCCCAGCGCCGCTGCCTGACCCAGAGACCGGAACAACGCCCCAGCCACCACCCAAAATAGCAATTGGTGACCAGATGTGATATAATATCCCATAACATGGAGGCAAAAATGTCAGATAAAATCGATATTTTGGCACGTCGGTATGCGCGCGAGTTCAGTGCAACTGGCACCAGGTATTATTCGTCCGCTGAACAATTTGCACAATATCTGAACCAACAGGGTATCCAACCCACCATTGAAATTTGGCACAAATACACATTGCCGGATAACATGAATCCAACAGATTTTTTTACTCTGTTGCAGCGGCTGGATTTTTTAACAAATTACAAAAAACTTGGCATGCCAGTGCCACAATCAAAAGCGTTAGCATTGGCGCGTACCACCGCCACATTACAGTTAACCGAACTGGTTGATAAAATAAAAGAATTAAATCCCGAAATACAATCTGTCGCGGTACGACCAAATTCGCAAATAGATTTCCTGTACGGAATAAACTTTGGTTTTCCACCGGCAGATATCACATATTTCCTGGAACAGTCAGAATACGATGCCGACACACGCAGGCGTAATTTTGACACACGCACCCAGCAAGAAAAAACACTTATGAAATTGACGGGTCAAACGCCTGGTTGGATAATTGCACCACAACGTATAAATAAACTGGTCCAGGATATAGAAAAACAAGTTTTACAAACGCCAATGAAGCAAAATAATCAGCCAACAGGGACGAATAGAATATCCCCAAAAATGCTTTATCATGGTTCTGGTATAAAAATAACCGATGGGATCATTCATGCGAAACCGGCGCATATTGACCATATGCAAACAGCGATTACCGCTGTATTTGCAACATCTGATTTGGTTCACGCTAAAAATTATGCGATTATGAGGTTGATTGGCAATGGCTGGAAATCGCCACGCGAAAGAAATGTTTTATATATTCAAGAACTAAATCCAAATATTCCGACCAAGGCGTATGTTTATGAACTGGATTCCACCGGTTTCAACCGAGATGTAGATGGCAGTTATTATTGTTTAACGGACAAACAGATAAACAGGGTTATAGAGATTGATGTTATGCAAGAAATCAAAAACGACAACATCAAAGTATATGTGTTGAAAGATGAATTTAATACACCTAATATGTCTGGGACCCAATGGGGCAAAATCGTCCAAGATAAAAACAATTTTGAATTGTATAAACCGGATTCCACCGGCAAAAACATATCTGTTTTATCCGAGGCGCTGAAAAGTAATTCGAACATTAAATAACATAGGGTAGACATATCAATGAAATACGTGCCAGATTTGACATTGTTGGATTCTTGGTCAGATGTAAAACCGCATTTACATTCACCGGCATTGGCGGTGTTTGAATTTGATAATAAAAAATTAATTTATTGCGGGACAAAGCACAGTGCAGATAAATCTTTTCAATTGCTGGACAAATGTTTTTCTGATTTTGATATTGACTGTGTTGTCACGGAATACAGCCGCAAGGCCACGTTAACGCCAAATACAGGTAATATCAAAATAAAAACGAACTAGAATATGCGGCACTGGTTGGCATGCGCGCGGGCACAGATGTTGTTTTTACCAATACAGATCAAACAGATTGGATTTCTGATCTAATTGCGTTGTCGCCAGATTATGCCCATAAAGTGCAAACATTTTTTATGTTGAACGACGCATATCTTTACAAAAAAACATTTTTGGCACACCCCAAATAACCCATCTCTAAAAGATATCAAACCAAACAAGTTTTCTACCTGCAATATGCTGTATTATTGCGCCTGTCGCATTTTGAATAAAATGGAGCATCGTATTAGACGCCGTAACAACGGCTACCTGCCCTGTCACGACAGAATCATGTTAGGCTGTCCGCACCGCAAAATTACCCAACTAGCTGCTATCTATAAAAACAAATCTATTTAACTTGGCTTTCGGTTCTTTCCCAGCAGTAATTGGACAAACCTAAAAGCATCGTAAAAACAAAGAAATTCGACATACTTAAATATCCTGATGTCACGGTTTATTTAACCAACCGTGATGGTAACGCTTTCGTTATACTGGCACGATACGAAATACCCCAGCACTTGGTCGACATAGTCAAAACGAAAGCCCGCCGCAAATGCGACGGGTTGAATTTTCTGGTCGGGGTGACAGGATTCGAACCTACGACATCTTGCTCCCAAAGCAAGCACTCTACCAGACTGAGCTACACCCCGAAACGCATGGCATTATAACAGCATTTTACACAAATGCAAATATTTATATTAATTTTATCCTTGTCTGACCTGTATAAAATTTTTACAATACGGACATGGTACGTTATGTATGTAATATTTTAGCCACTGTTTTGCTGGTTTTGTTACCTGTGGGTGCCCGTGCGACAACACGTGCGTCTGATTACGTCAGTGCGAACACATATAACAATTTATATCCATATATGAACAACACTATGCGGGTTCAGCTAAATCCTGGCACTGATCCAGCCACATCGAACGCCCCGATAAACATCCTGACACGAACGAAATCAACAGGGGCCAGCACACGCAACGTTGTTGCCCGCACCCCTAATGCGACAAATACTGGCCGTGCGGCAACGACCGCTAATATGGCCCGATCTGCGTCCGGTGCATCAACGGCCCGCGGTGTTGTGGCGCGTTCCGGGACCACGGGGACCGCGCGTGCGGCGACGACGAATACGACACGGGGAACCGCATCTTCATCCCAGTCTGGGCGTCGGGTTGTGGCGCGTTCCGGGACCACGGGAAATACGTCATACACGGCCCGCGCGAACCGCAACGATTCGGCCAACACGGTTGTACGCAATACCGGGGAACCCACATACGTATATGGCATCGGCGACAGCGCTGTATCATCGACCCGTTGTTTAGCGGACTATGCCGATTGCATGGATGATTATTGTTCCCGCCCAGAAATGGAGTACGATCGTTGCTATTGCAGTGCAAAATTGGCCCAGATCGAGGCCCAATACAAACCAGAAATCGACCGTTTAATCAAGGAAATCTTAACATTGCAGAACGGCAATTATTGGACCGACGCAGAAATGAATGAATACTGGATGGAAACAATCGGCCAATACACCGGCAGCAATGCGTGGGCCGACCTGGACGCGGCCCTGGACATTGATTGGTCCGACACGACCAGCACTGTCCGTGGCCAGCAATCGTTTGCCATGGGCCACGCATATTGTTCCCAGCATTTAAAGAATTGCGCATATATGCGGACAAATTTACGTGACGCATATAGATCCGAGATTGCGCGTGATTGTGCGGCATACGAAACATCACTGCAAACATTAAAGAACGTTGCCGAAAGTTTAGTGGAGACATATAAATGAAAAAAAGTATTATGGGTATAGAATACGGTCGCGGTGCGACCGCAAATATTGTTACGACTGGGGGACCGGCGGCGGCCCCGGCGGCTGTGAAACAGATGTATCCTGATGCCGATTGGACAACGATTGTTGCCGATCCATACGATGCAGAACTGTGTGCCACAGACAGGTTTGGCGAAAACTATCAGATTCAAAAAAAGATTTTCTATGCCACGCCATTTGAATCGCATATTATGATTGGTGGCGATCACTCTGTAAATTTCGGTCATTTTGCGGCATTGGCCGACCGGATGCCAACCGACGAATTATGCCTGGTGTACATTGATGCGCATTTAGACATTCACACCCCTGAATCATCCCAGGCCGAAGCGTCTGGCGCCCCACACGGGACAAATGTTCGGGCACTGTTGGGAGATGGCGACGCACGGTGGCTGTCGTTACAGACACACAGACCTGCCCTGCGTCCTGAAAATGTATTTTACCTGGGGACCCGTTCATATGAACCGGCCGAGATAAATTTTGTACGCAACAAAAATATTTTTGTGCGCCCTGCATCTGATTTACAAAATGCAGATGATTGGGCGGCGGCCGCTGATACTGTTCGGCGCAAGATTGGACCGCGTCCGTATGTTGTTTCTTTTGATTTTGATGCGATTGACCCGCAAACATTCCCAGATGTACTGGTCCCGGAACCAAATGGAATCAGTCTGGACGCTGCGGAATATTTCATTCGCACATTTGCGCCCAACGCGCACAGTTTCGAATTTGTTGAATACGCGCCATCTGGCCACGCCCCCAGTGCCCAAATTGCAAAAAAATTAATTGGGATTGCGCTGGGGCTGGACTAAATCTGATGCATTATCACCACACAACAAATTGTGCCGATAAATATTTCGCGCCAGATCATCACTGATAATATCCCAATCGCTGGCGCGCCCATAGATTGGGATACATGGCACACACGAATCAATCGGCAATTGTGTATTCTTGGCGCAAGATGCGACGAATATCACGCACGCCCAAATTAACAGATTTTTCATAAACACCCCCCAACAGTTCCAGATTAACCAACTGTCGCCCGATACGCAGTTCGGCAATTTCTGCCGCGCACTGCGCACGCGCTGCGCGCCCACCGGCCCAATAGGCGCCCGACACTACGCCGGCACACATTGCCGCATATAATAAATATTTTTTCATTTTATCCCCATAAAGAACACCCCCAAATGGGGGTGCATGCCAAAATCACACATACGCGTTTATTGGTTCATTGATGCAAAAAAGTCAGCATTTGTTTTTGTCACGCGTAATTTATCTAACAAGAACTCCATCGCTTCCAGTGTTCCCATTGGATTAATTATACGGCGCAATACATACATCTTTGCCAACGTATCTTTCCCAACCAACAAGTCTTCTTTGCGTGTTCCAGATTTGGTAATATCAATTGCCGGATAAACGCGTTTATCTGACAACTTTCTATCCAAGATAATTTCGCTGTTACCGGTACCCTTGAATTCTTCAAAAATAACCTCGTCCATTTTTGATCCGGTATCGACCAACGCCGTGGCAATAATGGTCAGCGAACCACCGCCTTCGATATTACGGGCGGCGCCAAAAAAGCGCTTTGGCCGCTGTAACGCATAGGCATCAACACCACCCGTTAACACCTTGCCGCTGGACGGAACGACCGTATTATACGCACGCCCCAGGCGGGTAATAGAATCCAACAAGATGACAACATCCTGGCCAGATTCAACCAATCGTTTTGCCTTTTCTATGACCATTTCAGCCACCTGGATATGACGTGCCGCAGGCTCATCAAATGTGGACGAAATCACTTCGCCTTTGACGCTGCGCTGCATATCCGTCACTTCTTCGGGACGTTCGTCTATCAGCAACACAATCAACTTAACATCAGGATAATTCGTTGCGATTGAATGCGCGATATTTTGCAGCATGACCGTCTTTCCCGTACGCGGTGGTGCGACGATCAAGCTGCGCTGTCCTTTACCCGTTGGTGCGATTAAATCGATAACCCGGGCAGACAGGCTGCGTCCCTTGTCTTTATCGTCTAAAACCTCCATCCGCAGCATTTCATCCGGATACAACGGCGTCATATCATCAAAAGACACCCGATGGCGCAATTGGTCTGGATCGCCGCCATTCACCCGTTCTATGGTTTCCAGCGCGAAATACCGTTCCGATTCATTTTGTGGCGCCTGGATTTGTCCTTCGATATAGTCACCTGTTTTCAGACCATATTTTTTTATCAATGCCGGCGACACATACAAATCATCTGGCCCCGCCAGATAGTTACTCTCGGGTGCGCGCAAAAATCCAAAGCCGTCTTGCATCCGTTCCAAGACCCCATCGCCAATCAGCGTCACCTTGTTATCCGCGGCGAACACGCGCATCACGGCAAATCGTAACTGTTGCACATTTAACTGGGCTGGATTTTCAATCCCCATATCTTCGGCCATCTTCAGCAATTGCTGGGGCGATTTAGCCTTTAATTCATTTACATGCATAAAACAATCCTTTTGTGAAAACAGGGATGCACAGAACGTGTCCCCCAAGTGTTGTCATGGTCAATTATACTATTTTTTTGTCAAAAAGTCAAGTCCCGGGCACGAAACAATACACAAACCGGCACCAGTTTTTCCCCTTGCTTTTTGTGGGTTTTCTTGCTCCAATAAACAATACAAAGTACAAATAACAAAGGACGTAAATTATGGCAGGCAGCATAAACAAAGTAATACTGGTCGGCAACGTCGGTCAAGACCCCCAGGTTCGCGCAATGCAAAACGGTCAAAAAGTGGTCACATTTTCACTGGCAACATCGGACCGTTGGCGCGACCGTCAAACCGGCGAACAAAAAGAACAAACCGAATGGCATCGTGTCGTTATATTTAACCCCAACCTGGCCGAGGTTGCAGAACGCATGCTGCAAAAAGGGACAAAACTGTATATCGAAGGTTCGCTGCGCACACGTAAGTGGCAAAACCAACAGGGTGTTGACGTTTATACAACCGAAGTTGTTTTGAATCAATTCGCGGGCCAAATGGTTATCCTGGCTGGCGCCAAAAGTTTGGACAACGCCGGTGGTGGCGAATATACGGCATCTGCACCGACACCGTCCGCCCCACGCGAAGAAATGTCTGTTGCCGATATCGGTGACGATATTCCGTTTTAATGAAACGACAAATCCGCCAAATGGCGGATTTTTATTATGCCCCATTGCCACAGATAAAACGGGACCATCTGTTTGGTCCCGTTTCGGCCTAGAATCTATATGATCCCGATACCCTGATGTTATGCAACTGTATAACATCATTATATTGATACCGATAATCAATTCCCATCTGGAATCCGTTCGCGGACAGCATCTCTATACCACCGCCGATATTCGCCCACAGCGGATCCAAATCCACGTCATATCTGGTATAATCATGCGCCAGGGCGAATTTGTACCGGACATAATCAGGCGCCCCAAACACATCATATTCGATGCCAATTGACGCATATGGACGAATCTGGAACCATGCCGACGGATATATACGCTTTTGCGCAATTAACGAATATCCCGGTGTCAACATGAAATATCCATCGGATTTCATATCCATATAATCCTGGCCTGCGGCCTGTTCCGTAACAGAAAATCCAAAGTTGTACCCAACACGCGCGTATGCATTACCCACGATATATTGGTTCAACCAATCGTGCATCAGTCCCCATTCACTGATCAAACTGAACGCGGTACCATCACCAGATATTGTATCAACAAAATTCTGGCTGCGTGTGATGTCAAACAGATGCATATCCAAGAACGCATTTCCATACAGACGTGTCTTTTCGCCCAAGATTTTCATCATGTATCCACCAACGCCGATATTCGTATTTTCGACATCAACATTAACATTCCCGGCGATTGTTGAACCCGGCATATACCCCAGATTCATTGCATCGGTGTTTTCACTGGACATGTTCGACACATGCGCAGTCAATCCCAAGATAACCGTTTCAGAATTCTGCCAGTCAAACCCGCCAGATACACTGAATCTGTTACCATCGACCCGTTTACCATCCGACACATCCTGGGTAAACATACCGAAATCGACATCCACCCATCCTTTGCTAAGATTACGGTTACGATTCCATATAAATTCATCGAACATTCTGTCTTCGAATGAACGGAAATTCGTATGCTCGTTCAGGGCAATGCTGCCCGCGATTTGTTCCAGTTCACGTGGTTGGAACAAACGGCTGAAACGTGCCAAACTGGTCCCATCACGACTGGTGTTATAATATTCCATGCGATCGTACAGTTCATTTGCCGCCAATTCCAGATTCGTGCCGTCAAATATCACAGGAATTGCCTCAATCGGGGTATCATTATAAAATCCTGTATTTTGCAACTGGCCCGCGACCAAGTTATCCAACGCCCCGGCACTGACATATTCGCCATCGGTATGCGGAACAGTGCGTTCAACAATTGGCTGGATACGGAATACTTCGACCGGCCCACCAAAGCGCGGATCAAACACGATATAAATACTGTCTTCGATACCATCGCCATCGGTATCACGCATCGACAAATACGCTGGTAAATCAGTATCAGATCCGTTGAAATTACTGCCGATTTCATCGTTGGCCTTTAACGAATCCAGATAATTAAAGCAAATCGATCCGTCTGCGTTACAGAAATTTACATTCAGATTACGGATTTTATCACCGACCTCGCGAATACCGTCATCGGCGTGCACCAACCATATAGCCGTCCCCTGGTCAACAGTGTCGAACAAATCGATACCAACCTGGCCCAGTTTCAACGGCGTCTTTTCCGAATGCGTTCCAAACCCAGAAACATTTGATACGAATTGACCGCCAACCTCGATCATTGCCGCACCATTGTCCGCATTTGTGATAACCCCCAACGTGTTATCATTATTCAGACTGACCGTCGCCCAATAGTTAGGATTCCGCACATCACCTGCATCGCCCCCACTGGACGTGGCATACGGCAATATGGCGGCATTCAATGAACTATTATTGTCAAATATATAGTTCTGGCCAATCGTCATTTCTTTCAGCCCGATGAATTCGACGCCCCCAGAAACATTGCCATCAACCGACACATTCAACCAATTCGTATCAGGATTCGCCGCAAAGCGCAAATTTGTTGCCGTAATACCATCAGAACCAATATTAACAGAACTGGTATTAAACGTCATGCCACCATCTGTTTGAATGATACCATCCAACGTAACCCCAGACGTCGTCACGATATAGTCACTGGCCCCGGCCAAGACATTCACTGCGCCCGCCCCCAGTTCGTCAACATCCGCACCCTGGTACAAGATATTGCCAACGAACTGCGCATCTGCCTGGGTTGTCGTCAGCCCCGCCCCCGCCAGCGTAATCACACCCGTATTCGCTGTGCCGGTCATGTCAAACGTATTAACAGTCAACACACCTGCCCCAGAATCCAGGGTCAAATCACCCGCGTTCTGAATACCGCCAGACTGTGCAATCGTTATTCCATTGTCCGCATCCAGTACCAACGTTCCAGAATTATTGATACCGCCCACCGATGCGGTTGTCCCAATATTGAATACACTGGACGCGCCCTGGGCTATATTTACCCCCCCTGTAATATTCAATGCGCCGCCCAGATTATACGTCGCCGAATTTCCAGATGCATCAAAATCCCCGCCAACAGACAATGCCGTTGCCGTAAACGTAATCGGGGATGTCGCCAATAAATTCAATCCTGACGAACCAGCCCCCGCACCCTGGCGCATACCGGCATAAATATTCGCATAACCGCCCAAAGTTATTGTTGATGCCGTTGTATTAACCATCGCCGATGTTGCCGGTGCAGAACTGTCCCCGACGGTCAAATTCCCCAATACCACGGTATCCGCATTCATTGTCAGCGTTCCCGCCTGGGCCGTCACCGCCCCTGTCTTTATCATGCCGTTTGTCGATTCCATTGTCATATCGTCGCTGTTTGTAACCGCACCCGCGACAATATCACCCGCCGCCACAAACGTCGCCGTTGCCATGTTATTAATCGCCTGGGCATTAATTGCATTTGCCGTCACAGATAACACGCCCGATTGACCCTGGCCGGTCGCGCTGGCCTTGCCGTTTGAAATTTGATAGTCAAACGTTGCCGTCCCCTGTGTTTCAAGGGCCAGATTGCCCGCGTTAATCACCAATCCGCTGACCGTTAACTGTTCACCCGCATCCAGGTTCAATGTTTTGCCTTCGCCGACGGACACCGCACCATTAACATTCATGCCCCCCAAATACGCCGCGTCATCGGCCGCATCACTGGTATCGGCACTTATCGTTAATACATCGCCACGGGCCACCATGCCTGATGCCGGGCTGGTACCGTCCATCCATATACCGCCACCGATATCCACACTTCCATCTGCGTTAATTTGATTACCATATATGATCAACCCCGATTCACTGTCCAGTGTTCGAACATTTGTAACCGCCGAATATATTGTTGCCGACGCCCCTGCACCGACGACAAAGTCTTGTCCCACGGTCAGCGTTCCTGTATTTCCGGTTCCCTGATCCCCACTTAATCCAAACACCAACGACCTATTCTGGCCAGACACCTGAACATTACCATCAATATCAATCAGATCAGACGCCAATACCGCGCCGTACGCCGTATCAGCACCAGATGTATTAACATTCAGAACACTGCCGCCGACATCGATCGACGTCGCCGCCAATGTTGTCGCCGACCCAGAATGCTGTAAATTCATTCCCGCGCCATTTGCACCACCACCCACGGTGATATTATCTGCAATCGTGGCCGCGCCCGTAACATTTATATTATCAGTTGCACCCGAAACGTTTAATGTCGCACCATTTGCCACAGCCAGCCCATTCTTCATATCGACGGCCCCGGCCAGTGCCCGCAAATTCACCACACCACCATTGACCGCAAACGCACCATTAATGGCCATACTGCTGCCTGTCGATGCACTTGACGAATCAGACCCGTCAATGGTCGCAATACCCGATTCGTTTGTAAAGCTGCCATCAATTGTTATACCGCGTGCATTGATTAATAATTCTGACGCATTATCCCCCGACTGGGCCACGCCATTTAAAACACTGCCCTTGATAGAAATTTTGCCGTCCTCGTCCGTTGGTGCCAATATCTTCAGCGACCGTCCCGTATTCGTCACACCTGCCAAGGTAACCGTATTTCCCGTCAGTGCCATCGTGCCCGCACCCAAATTAGACACATCACCATTAACCGTCAGCACATCCGCCGATGTTATGGTCGTACTGGCATTCGCAACCGCCCCGTTTTCTATAACAGCGCCATTGATAACGATGCTGGCCCCCGCATCATCCCACGTTGTTAAATTCAACGCCGTTCCATTATTTATCACCGATTCGGCAACGATATCCTTAACTTTAACAGTCATATTCGCGCCAGTATTCACAACATTTTCATCCGTCTGGCCATTATCAATCGCACCGACCGTCAATTGACCATCATGCACCAACAATTTAAACTGATTCAATTTATTAGACAACAAATGCGTCCACGCATCTGTCGACGCCTGGCTGAATGTCAATGTATCTGTTTCAAAAGAAAACACATCATCAACGTCCATCGTGCTCAGATCAAATCCATACGCGATATCCGTTGCCCCACTGACAACAACGTTCAAATCACCGCCATTTATAAAAGACGCATCCCCCTGGGGCGGAATACCAGAAACATCCAACGCATCCAGGTTCAAATCCATTTTATCGCCACTGTTAACAACGGCGCCCTTAACAATTAATCCACCGGTACCATCACCACTGTTTTTCACAGTCATGGTTCCGGTATTTTCCAAACTGCCCGCGATATTGAACACACCACCAACGGTAAAGTCCATTGCGCCAGGTGTGCCACTGACCCCATCCGCCAATGCATTCTGGATATCACCATTGGACACAATCGATCCGGCTGTAATATTAACATTCCCAGTTCCCGTATCAACCAAGCCACCAATTTCCAGTCCATTATCAATCACCAGGCTGGTATCGCCGCCCGTGACATTAATCATCCCTGTGTTCATCACATTTGCGGTCACGGTCAGCCCGTTTGCCACATCAACCGCCCCATTGGACGTAAACGTCAATGCATCTTCGACCACCAACGCGCCATTTGCATCGATTGAACCGAACGTCATATTGACCGAATCAGGTGTGGCGGTATCTGGCGCCTTTATATTCAACGTAAACCCATCCGCAATTTCCAGTGCCCCAGTAACACTGATTGCGCCGCCAGATTGCAGTTCGAACGTCTTGTCCGCCGCCGATGTCACATAAACAAATCCCGTATCGTTACCACCCTGATAATCACGACCGATATACAGATTCTGACCAACTGTGATACCACCCGTGTCCGCAACGATGGCATTCCCTGCCCCCTGAAAGACATAGGTTGTATCCGTCGCCGTCAACCCACCAGTTATGTCATAATTATTATTAACACCCGGGTCGACATATTGAACATCTGCGGCACGCACCCCCAGCGGGGCCAGGCACAACACAAAAAAAATTGTTTTTTTCATCATGATTTTTTTCTTTCTTCCAATCGCTTTTACCATTATATTATTGCACAATTTGTCGATTAAGACAAGAATGAACTGAACATAAACTAAATTTTTTAGGAATGAATAACACTAAACACAAAACACAAAAGGAGGAAAAAACATGTTTAATATCACACAGATTCATGCCCGGCAAATCATGGACAGTCGCGGTAATCCAACAATTGAATGCGACATACGTCTGTCTGGTGGGGCATGCGGCCGCGCGGCGGTACCATCTGGGGCATCAACCGGTTCGTTCGAAGCGCTGGAACTGCGCGACGGGGGCGCGGCGTATATGGGCAAAGGCGTCTTGACCGCGGTAAAAAATGTAAATGAAATTATTGCGCCGGCAATTATAGGCATGGACGCATCTGATCAAACCGCACTGGATGAAAAAATGATTGCACTGGACGGCACAGACAACAAATCAAAATTAGGCGCAAATGCGATACTGGCCGTATCCTTGGCGGCGGCGCATGCGGTCGCGGCCCAGAAACACATCCCGCTGTACCAATATATTGCCGAAGTCTACGGCAACACAAACCCGTGTGTATTACCTCGCCCCATGATGAACATAATAAACGGCGGCGCACACGCAGACAATGGACTGGACGCCCAAGAATTCATGATTATTCCAAACGGCGCCAAATCCGAAAGCGACGCCATCCGCATGGGTACCGAAGTATTCCATCACCTGAAATCCATCTTAAAGCGCGACGGCAATTCCACCAATGTCGGTGACGAAGGTGGCTTTGCGCCAAACTTTCATTCATGCACGATGGCACTGGACACAATTATTGCGGCAATACGTGACGCGGGATACACGCCGGGCACAGACATATCAATTGGTTTGGACGTTGCGTCATCTGAATTCTATCGCGATGGCAAATATGAATTCGAAGGCAAATCCATGACGTCTGATGACATGATTGCGTTTTACACAGACTTGATTGCCCAGTATCCAATTATTTCTATCGAAGACGCATTGGCCGAAGAAGATTGGCCAGGGTGGCGGCGCCTGACCGACGCGATTGGGCACACATGTCAACTGGTTGGGGATGACCTGTTTGTGACAAACCCGGTCCGTCTGGAAAAAGGAATTGACGCCGGCGTTGCAAATGCTATATTGATCAAGGTCAACCAAATCGGCAGTTTAACAGAAACACTGCGCGCGATAAAAATGGCCCAAGACGCAAATTACGGCGTCATCATTTCGCACCGCAGTGGTGAAACCGAAGACACAACAATCGCGGATCTGGCGGTGGCAACAAACGCCGGCCAAATAAAGACCGGTTCTATGTCGCGCACAGATCGCATGGCGAAATATAACCAGCTGCTGCGCATCCAAGAAGAACTGGGCGACGCCGCAAAGTATGGTATATAAACAAAAAATGATAATGTCGTTTGATATTTTATTGGCGATAAAATACGTTGCATCTGTTGCAATCGTGTTGGCGATTATTTTGGCCCCCGCATGGCTGGCACGCCAGAATAATCGCGCCAAAAACGACATGATATTGGTCCGCCTGGGCAGCTGGCTGTTTTTATGGACGGGCATTGGGTGGTTATGGGCCCTGTTCTGGTCTGCAAAAAAATAAAATTTCCAAATAAAACCATTGCAAAAAACGGCCCTGTGTGCTAGAATTTTGGGCGAAAGAGAAGAAAAAGCATTGCCTAATCTAAACGGTGGTTTGTTTTGTACAACACAATAAAAACACAGGGGGCAATAAACACCATGCAACACTATATTTTTTCTGCGATTTTCGTGGGAATATTTGCGTATATTTCCACCGCACATGCCGTTACAAAGTGCGTACCACTGCAGCGTGATGGTATGACACTGGTATCTTTTGATGGACAACAAATGACGGCCGATTGGCACGCCGTATTGGGAAATCCCACACTGGGCCAAACAGTCAACGTCAGCGGCGTCGCAACATGTGCAGACGTAAACCAAAATGATGATAACCAAACAGGCATTGCTGCCGTCGAACCAGAAAACATACATCGCACAAACGTCAATGCCCGGAACAGCCG
The DNA here is from genome assembly GCA_944390185.1 of uncultured Alphaproteobacteria bacterium. Taxonomy (GTDB): domain Bacteria; phylum Pseudomonadota; class Alphaproteobacteria; order Rs-D84; family Rs-D84; genus Enterousia. The sequence continues at coordinate 14,231 of CALXPA010000009.1, forward strand.
CTGTTATTGTCGCATGATTCGGCCGGTCGTATCAACATTTTGGGTACGTCTGGGACCTGGTATGACAGACGGCACCGCATGCCCCGGCAATTGCGCCATATATTGCGGCCGTTTTGCCGCCGATATTGCGACATACATGCTAACGGTGGAGTATATAGTCGACTAAAATTCCAAGGAGATAACCTGATGAAAAACTACTTATTTCTGATATGTGCGACACGCATATGCTGTGACGCGCATGCCGCATTAACTAAATGCTTTATGGCGGGGGGGTATTTCGTCATGCACAGCCATGGCCCCGGCATCCAATACCGGCACCGATCCAGATTGGGCCATCAAATGCACAGACACCGACGGCACCACTGTACAAATAAACGGGATATCCACATGCGCCACGTATACTGGGGATTCTGTCACGGAATTATCCGTCCAACCAGAATGGGACAGTAACAACGCATGCTATTGCCGGGCGCTGACCCCGTTTGTCAGTAACTGGATTATGGTCCAACGAATTGGTGGTTACACAAATTGTATGGGCAGTTGCAGTAACGCCTGTCGCGGCGCAATGACCAGTGCATCAAACCGGGAATTGTTATTCACGGACTATCCAGCCGATCAATAAACAAAGGAATTTGATATGAAAGGACGTGCGTGTTTTATATTAACAATAACGACATTCAGTATCGGCGCATATGCGGCGACCCAATTGCCGGACACCGCCTGTCCCGTCGGCCATTTTTCCGCCACCGAAGACCAATTAATTTTGGTTGATGGCACATCATGTCCGGCGGGTTATATGGCGGTTGGCGGGGACGCGCCGACCAGTTGCCTGGTCGCCAACCCAGATGGCGTATGTGTCATGTACGCCCCGGCCGGTACAACATATACGGACACATCGGGACATTCGTTCGAATTTACCCAGGCATGCCCGCTGGAATAATCGCCCTGCTGATGCATCTGTGCGTCTGCACAGGGTGATATAAACAAAAAATCCCCGTGAATACCCACGGGGATATAAATAACAAGTACGCTAATTGCGTTAATTTTCTTTTTGTTGCCGATTATGGACATCAATACCGCGCAACATAAATTCTGCCGTCAAATTCACCACCGCAGCCGTACCTTTTCTATACCCTGCACCGTGCGTCTTATTTTGCAACGCGGCCGTGGCCTGACCCAGTTCGTTTATTTTCTCAGTCATGTTCAATGCCTCTTTACAAACATCTCTCTGACAACAAGAATGTATACTAACAATTCTTTTTTGTCAAGTATTATTGTTCACAACCATACATTCCGCATGCGCCGTTGTTGTTCGGTATTGCATATTCTTCGACCACTGCGACCGGCACCTGGCTGGCAGGTTCTGTATAATGTACCTCTTTCACGACACGCACACGACGATTTGCCGCGTTTGCGACACCGTCACCCGTCTGCACGGCCAACCCTTCCTCACCGGCGGACACCGCGACAATCTGGCTGGCCGGGATGCCATATTTAATCAGCATTTTTTGGACAGCCTCGGCCCGACGGCCACCCAGCGAATAATTATAATCCTTGGTCCCCATTGTATCGGTATGCCCAACAACGGACACTTTGATATTTTTATTTTCCTGGGTTGCAGTGGCCAATTGCCGTATTAAATCCTCGTACTCTGGCTTTACAACCGCCTTGTCAAAGTCGAACCGAATTTCCAAGATTTCTTCCATGACATGCTGTTTCGGTTCCAACGGGATTTGCTGTACTTTAATGATGGTTTTATCTTCTTGGTTTGCGGCCGCGATTTCATCCAGTCGCGCATTAATCGTCGCCAATTCCGCACGCATTGCCATCATCATATTGATAAATTCTTCACGCGTAACCAGTTCATCGCCAACCATTGGGATATCTTCGTTTACCGCCGGCGCCTGTGCTGGGGTCGGTGCAGGTGCGGGTTCACACGGTGCACCATCTGGATTTGTACACTCTGTACGAACGCTGTTGTCGTGCAGCGTTTTATCCCCACCGTATATATTCTGATTAAAGACCATCGGCTGCACCGGCACAGGATTAATCAAGTGTTCTGGCACATTGACATTATTAACGATAATCACACCTTCGCGTGCATTTGTTCCCGACATAGCCGCCATATTACGCGTATCTGGGTAATAAGTCTGGACCGGTGGAACCGCCGCACTGTTATCGGCAACCACATCCGTCTGGACATCTGCACTGGCACCGGTACACGTTGTCACGGTTGTTGTACCCGACGATACCGTACTGATTACCTTGCCCTGTGTACAGTCCTGTAACGCATTCATTGTTTTATAGAATCTGTCGCGACATTCACTGGCCGTTCCTGTCTGGCCACTGGCCGCCGCCGACAACCAACAGTCGAATTTTGCCTGGGCCTCGGCCGCCAGTTGCGGCTGGGTCATACTGGCATCATTCATCAACTGGTCCAACAAGTTATTATACGCCGTATACAATTCAAAAGATTCCTGTTCATCGGCGACCGGCCAATTATCCAGTGTTTCTGGGAATGGCAATTCGCCCGAGAATGCCGCCACCGCCTTTTGCGCGAACAGTTCGCCCATATCAGCATATCCACTGGTGCGTGCATTATATATCGCATAGGAACGATAATTCATCGCCAATTGGTTCAAAAAAGAATCCTGGTGCGGCGCAGAATAGACATCCAACGTTTCGACATAATCCACCGTCGGCGTTGCCCCAGACACCGGCGCCCCAGAATTATCCGTCCCGGCACACCCGGCCAGCATGCCCACCGCTGCAACCGTCAACATCTGTGACAAAACCCATACAGATACCGCAGATTTCTTTTTCATATGGTTCCTCTCTTATAATCCCCTGTATTATACGATTTTTATGCATATGAGTAAAGTGAAAAAGCACGCGCCCCTTAATTACCCATAACCTGGGTTGCCAATCCCCCCAGCGTACCGCTTAACGTCCCCATAATTCCGCCAGAGCCCCCGGTTATACTGCTGACCTGCTGCATAATTGAACCCGTATTTGTTGGCTGGCCCAGCGTGCTGATTGTATCAGTCAAGAACGATGCCCACATTTGTCGCTTGCTGGCGTTTAATTTTGCATCGGAACACTTTTCAATTTTATTAATCAGCCGACTGGCCGTGGTCAGTTCATTTGGCGTATAATCAGCATCACTAAACGAAATCAGGTTGAAAATTTCATAAATGTCAGACACAGTCTTCTTATCGCTGCACATTGTGGTTCCATCTTCACAGTACGTTGCGATACCGACCTTTGGATAATTTTCCCATATCATTCCCTTGTCTGCCTTGGACCCGAAATAGTCATAGCAAAAATCGTTCATTTCTGTCCCGGCGGCCACCAAAACAGCGGTCCTATATCCACCATCCGCCACCGAACAGCGGTCCCGCCCCAGGCGTTTTTCAACCTCTTCCGCACTCATTGTGCCGGTTTTTGCCCATTCTTTGACCATATTATTAACAAAATCTATTTCATTTGTTGTCGGCACACATTCCGCCGTCAGCGCACGTTGCTGGGCCGTGATTTGCTGTATTCCGCTGACCAATCCCAACACTGTTGGCACCAAACTGGTGGCGGCCGACGCCCCGGATGATTCCTGGGTTGATACGGACGACGCCTTGTTAATAGTGACCGCCCCGGCCGGCAGCGTCGCCACACACATCGCCATTCCAAAGAAAAACAGCAAATTTTTTTTCATCTCTCTTGCCGTGTATTATAGCACAAAAAATAATTTGAATAAATATAAAAATTGCATTTTATTGTACAACGCGCTAGACTATGCCCGTGCAAGGCGACAAACGTACGTTTATTATTTTCACTAAGCACAGACGACTAAAACGTCTGTGGCAGTTCTTTTTTACCGGATGGGGTCTGGTGATGGTTGCGGCATTAATTGCGGGTTCGCTATTTACGCGCCAGTTATTGTGGACACCAATTTCTGCGATAAACATGACCGATATCGTCAGTAACCAGTTCAAGATGTCAAACGCATCATTTGCTGGCACTGACAAGAACGGCGAACCGTTCCAGATAAATGCAGCAACTGGCCGCCAGGAATATAACAATCCCGACATAATATTTCTGGAAACCGTATCTGGCAAGATTCGCCGTGTGTCTGATGGCACGGTAATAACGGATGACATTGTCGCGGACACTGGGCAATATAATCGTCGTGCACGGACGATAACACTGATTGGCAACGTGCGCGTTGATTCCGATAACGGGGACAAGGTTCGAACCAAAGAATTGGTGATAAAATTATGAAGCAATCTGTATTACGCATTGAACACCTATCTAAATCATACGGCAAGCGTATGGTCATCAAGGACATTTCGTTAATCGCCCGCCAGGGCGAATCGGTTGGTCTGTTGGGGCCAAACGGCGCGGGCAAGACGACGGCATTCTATTGCATCACTGGCCAATTAAGCGCAACGGGCGGCCAAATATTCTTGAATTCCCAGGACATAACGCATTTACCGTTTTACCAACGTGCCCGCCTGCACATTGGCTATTTGCCCCAGGAAAACAGTGTATTTCGCGGATTAACCGTTGAACAAAATATTATGGCTATCCTAGAGGTTATAGAACCCAGCAAAAAGAAACGCCTAAAGAAATTAGATGCATTGCTGGATGAATTTTCGATATCGGCCCTGCGGCGCAGTCCGGCAACGGCGCTATCGGGCGGCGAACGTCGTCGCGTTGAAATCGCGCGTGCATTGGCCAATGATCCAAAGTTCATATTATTGGATGAACCGTTCGCAGGCATTGATCCAATTGCCGTAAACGAAATTCGCAGCCTGGTGTCCCAGTTAAAGAATCGTGGTCTGGGGGTTATTATAACGGATCACAATGTTCGCGAAACACTGGGGATTACAGACCGCAGTTACGTGTTGCACGACGGCAAGATATTGAAACACGGCACCACCGCAGAAATTGTCGAAGACGAAATGGTGAAAAAGGTTTATCTGGGCGAAGACTTTGTGATGTAATCGCCCCTGTCCCCACCCTTATTTCGTATAGTTACAATTCGTTGAAAATTGATAATAGTTTCCCGCTGAATCCACCACAGTTGTATTCGCAGGAATATAACAGTCCGTGATTGCGGGGCGTTTTATGGTTGGATACGGCGTCATACCCACAGCCCCCTGATTGGGACACGTTCGACATGCACCGCCATTCCAGTACAGACCGACATTGCAATAATCACACATCGTATTTTGATGCACATCGGTGGTAAAACCATACGAAGACCCCGACGACCCAGATGGACACTTAACACACGTATTGCCATTCCAATAATAACTATGCTCGCACCAGTTACACGTCGTATTTATATGCGTACCGGTTCCATTTATTGCAACAGAACCTGTGGGACAACTGGCACAACGTCCACCCGACACATATTCATCATACTGGCAATGCAGACACGACGATGACGTAGACGCCTGGCCATTAGAACACACCTGGCCAGTAACGGGACCCGCCTCGCCAAAATCGGCACACGCACACTTATTGTACCCCAGCCCCAAATTCACAAAAAAATAGCCATCCGAACAATAATATTGCGCAACCTGGCTGGTACCACTGTATACCACCAACGTATTTGGTCCAACAACCGTGCCGCACACCCGGACCGCCATCGCCGCGTGCGTACACAAAAAAACACCAATGAATACGGCCAGTGCCGCGTTACATCGCATCAGCAAAATCCTTTATTGCTTAAACAAACTACCGTTTTGGGGTTATATAATGCCTTTCCTCATTTACCAGAAGTTTACCATAATGGACATTTTTTTCAACAGTAAATATATCACACCCCGCGGCCCGCGCCCCCCTGTCACCCCGGTGCTTGACACCGGGGCCCAGGTTAATTAACCCGTCGCGCAGCGACACAAATCGCTGTTGTCTGTGCTGACGCACAGGACTCTATTCACCTGGATCCCGCGGTCAACCAGCACCCCACAAAAACATTCG
>CALXPA010000010.1 GCA_944390185.1 uncultured Alphaproteobacteria bacterium
CAAGAATCTACCAGACACGGCGGATATGGCGGCGACGGACGCCGGCGAAGTGCCGCCGGGACGCAGAGCTAAAAGTTGTACATATCGCGGGCATGGCGGCGACGGACGACAGCGAAGTGCCGCCGGGACGCGGAACACGGTGTTGTACATATTGCGGGCATGGCGAAACGGTAGACGCACAGCACTAAGGATGCTGTGGATTAAAATCCGTGGGGGTTCGAATCCCCCTGCCCGCACCAAAGATCAAAATGCACTATGCACTGCATCCATCCACACACCTATCGCACAGCGACACTTTTCCTTTGTCACCCCGCGGCCCGAGCGTTTTTATTTTGTCACCCCGCGGCTTGACCGCGGGGCCCAGGTCAATTAACTCGTCGCGCAGCGACACAACATTTGCACTTTGAACGCTAATAAAAACCCTTGCCCCGTTTTTCAAAAATTTGCTAGACTTAACACAAGTGGAATGAAAGGGATAAAATTACTTTTAATCATATGCCTGGGATTTATTGGTCCCCAGGTCGCCAGCGCCGATGATTCTGACGCGGCACGTGCCGCCACGCGCCGCAATGCCGCAGCCACGGTCACAACGAACCGCGGCACATCTGGCACAGTGGCCAGTCGTGGCAACACCACATCTGGCATTTCACGCACACCTGGGGCGACAACATCCGGCCCTGCATCCACGTCATCATCGCGCACGACATCGGCACGCACTGGCACTGTAATCCGGGACATTGGCACGCGTTCTGGGACCACGGCGACGACATCGTCCACATCTGGGCGCACGACATCGAACGTTTTACCACGCACTGCGACGACGTCCAGCACGGTCAGTGTTCCATCGGCCACATCATCGCGCACGACTGGTGGGGCGGTATCACGCACGGCGACCAGCAATGCATCGCGCACGGCACCGCGCACCCCGACACGTGGCGTTGCGACAACATCGCGTGCGGCGACATCGCGTGCGGCGACTGTTTCATGGCCCCAGGCGACTGGCGCAAATTCACGGCGCAGTGACACACCATCACGTGCATCGACATCGCGTGCGGCCCTGACCGCAGAAGAAATTATGAACCGCGACTACACCACATGCCGCAGTGTATTTTACGATTGCATGGATGAATTCTGTGCGAACAAGGACAGCCAGCTGAAACGTTGCGCATGTTCGGCGCGCGCGACTGAATTCGACGATGTCCAGGCCCAGTTATCTGCCGCCGAAGACAAGCTGTTGGATTTCAGCCAGCGCCTGTTAACCGTCAGCATGGACAAAGAAGATGCTGAGGCATTATACCAGGCCACCGAAGGGGAACTGGCGTTCAACCAAGAAGACACATCGGCATCAAAGAAATTATTGGACGAAATCGCGAACAAGTTGAACACGACATTTGACACCAGCAATTTTGACACGAACCTGTCGCCGATATCGCTGGGGCTGAATGTGGACGCGGCATTTGACAATCTGGATTCTTTATCTGGCGCATCGACAACGGCCAAATCTGGCACGGCGCTGTACAGTGCGGCACTGCCGGTATGTCGCGAAATGGCGATGGAGGTTTGCACCGAAAGCGAACTGGCCATCGCCGAGAGTGGATACCAAATGCTGATAGAGCAAGATTGTAACACCGTGGCCCGGGCATATGAAACGCAAAAGAATCAGACCCGCGAACAAATACTAGAGAGCAGCGCACTGCTGGACATGTCGCGTCTGAACGATTACCAGACGCGCAATTCCGACGACATCCTGACGTGCAAGCGGAAAATGCTGGACATGTTAAGCAGCACATCCGTATGTGGTGAAAATCTGGAACAATGCCTGGACATCAGTGGCCGTTACATTGATCCATCCACGGGCGAGGCGATATTAACATCCAACCTGGTTAATTTAGGTCATTTGATAACCCGCCCCACGGGCAACCAGTTGTGGACCGACGTTCCTGGGAATGAAAAGTTTGTATCATACCTGGATTCCAAAAAGATGTTCTTGGAATCTGCGACCGAAAATTGCGAGGATATTGCCCCGGTCGTCTGGGACCAGTTTGTCGAAGATGCCCTGGCCCAGATTAAATTGGCCCAGGACAAAAAACTGGAAGAAGTACGCCAATCATGCACGACCCTGACGACCCAGTGTCTGTCTGACGCGGCCGAATCGCTGGAAGATTTTGATGCCCGTGCGCTGTCTATTTTTGGTGTTGACGCGGACAAGACGGTAAAACAAATGTGTGCCCAGATTCAGACGGCGTGCACGGCCCTGTTGGATGAAATTGACGCGGGCGACGACTGGTCCAGCGGCATGACAGAAATCGCCACGGACAAGACATACGACACCATCATGAAAACCTGTCGCGAGGTTGGGCGCAACTGCATCATCCAATCGTGCAAGGCGATATCTGGAAACTTTGGTCTGTGCACCGACATCCAGACGTCTGTTAACCGCAAGTCTATTATTAACCGTACGGCCTGTTGGAACGAGGTTGTCGATTGCGTCCGCGACGCGGGCGACGACGCGATTGCCCAGATTACAGAATTACTGGGCGAACGCGGCATTGTGACCGAAACCGAAGATGACAGTGTCAGCGGCCCGAATTATTACAGTTACCTGTACGGCATCAGCACCCCGGTAATAACATCTGGCGGCGGCATCGCGTCCCAAGACGACGGCACCGCCACCCAGGCGACCGGCGATGACGTTGCCGAAGAATGCAAGACCGGCACTGGGGACAATTGCATATACGACATATGCTATGCGGAATGCAGTGAACCTAATTCTACATCGCCCGAATGTCTGACATGCCGCATGGCCGAAAGTATATGGGGCAATTGCGAACTGGCGCCGAACACGATTCTGGATCCTGACGAACACAACCGCATCAAGATTCCAGAAACGGATCAAGAGGCCACATTAATGGCATGGTTCGCCAAGAACACGAACACGGCCGACGCCATCGACAGCTGTCGCGACACGTCCTGTGGCCCGGGATATATATTGATTGGTAACCAATGCCGTAATACTGCAAATATTCTGGACGATGGATATTGCCCCAGCCAATACGACCGCATCACCGTCACAGCGGGCGACGACCCAATACAGAACTGTTGTGTAATATACGCTGATGACAAACATCAAACAATCAATGATACGGACACGGGGGGAATTTGGCCAGACAACGAAAACGTTGCCCCAACCACATGTTGCCTGGGCGCTGGGAGCATAGGAAACAACTTCAATAACATTATACAAAACGGCCCCCCATCGGGTCATTTCGCCCCTTTAACCTCTTCTAGCAGGGTTTGCGGCGATGATGGCAATGCCTATTGCAATACACAGGCAGTATGCATTCCAACGGCCAAGAACGTACGTTTCGTTCTTACTATGCCCAAGGGGAACAACGATAAATTCCGTCGACATCTGGTGTGCGTATCAGACGGTACCGATACAAATAATATCCTTGTCAGCAATGACCAAGAACCCGTGACAAACTATCCCAGCGGCAAAAACATAAAATGCAACGGCAGATACGTGTTCATAGAAACCGCTGATGATACCGATAGTGATTTCGTGGGATATTACACGCCATACTACCAAGACATAACAGGATGTAAGCCGGAAACAGAAACCGTCATACAATATCCCAAGATTTACTATCGCACTGGCAATGGCCTGGATTCTTTCGAAGAGGTAATCCCAGAAATGGAGACACCAGAATATAACTTTGGCCCCGAGAACACACGCTGGCCAGGCGGAACCCCACAGGCCTATTTAGTTGAATGGCCGAAGAAACAACCACAGTGCGAATCCAAAGGCACCGGAACAACAGAAAACACGCCTTGACAAATGATAATTTTGTCGTACAATATGCGTATACAGGCAACAATAACCAAAGGGGTACCCCATGAAACTGAAACAGACACTGCCATATAAACTGAAACGCGTTGTACCGATTCTGGGACTGGCGGGCGCATCATTGTTCACCGCATGTGAAAAGCCCGTAGAACCCGACCCGCGCCATGACACCGTTCACACATGGAACCACAGTGAATATGATCGAATCGTTCGTGCATTTACGTACAAGGATTCAGCGTTTTCCACCCTGCCCCAGCGGGTACGTGCATCAGCCGATTCGGCACTGGTACGCAATGTTATTTTGGAATTTGCCGATACGGCGTTATTACCAACAGCGACATATTCTAATTTTGCGTCAAATATACGCCATGTCATTGTGGATTCGATTTTGGCCCCAATTGCCCCGGAAAATCGCGCCAAGGTTCGCGGTCGCGGGGAAATAGATGCATTGGTACTGAAACTGGACCAAAACGACCCAGACAGCATATGGTTAACCGATTTTGGATACACATTAACCAATGTACGCTATCGAAGTGATTTCAGAAAATCGAATCAACGATAAAAACCAAAGGGGTACACCATGAAACTGAAACAGACATTGCCATATAAACTGAAACGCGCGGTACCAATTTTGGGCCTGGCGGGCGCATCATTGTTCACCGCATGCGAAGAACCATATCTGCAACACGATACAGTGTATAATTGGAACATCGACAACATGTTAACCGCACTGTCATCCTCACAAATTCGCGCATCTGCCGATTCAGCCACGGTTCGGTATGTAATATTAAATTATAATGCAAAGCCTGGATTGGGCGGATATTTATCATGCCTGGGAACACGATTAATGATACAAGAACACATAGACAGCGTTTCCCCCGCGAATCAACACAAAGTTCGCGGCAGTGGAACACTGGGGTGCTCTGGCGTAGAACCCGCGGACAGTCTGTGGCTATCCAACTTAGGGTTCACGGTTTTAAACAAAGAACAAACCGATGCCCTGTGGCGTTAAAAACATCTGGCATTTGCCAGATGTTTTTATTAAGATGTCAACATGATGCAAAGAAATCTGTTCTTTCTGTTCATTGTATGTGCCCTTGTACCACATACAGCATCCAGCAACTATAATCAGTGCGGTGTGGGTTCAAATTGTCAGCCGGGATTCTATACCTCTACCCCCGGCAATTGCGCACAATGTGGATCTGCGGATATGTCCGTTACACTGGATGGCGCCGGCGTACTCCTTAGCGAGAGCGAATATGGGCGGACCGGAAACAAGTACTGCTGTTATGCACTATGCCCGCCAAAAAAAATTACTGAAGAAGGCTATGGTTCAGGCAATGGTTATAACTTTTTTGGATGCAGATTGCCCAGTAATAATAATGAGTTTGATAATTTTGGGCGTATATATTATGGTGACGACTGGACATCCGTATGCAAATACGGCACTGGAAGTGATGCTATGCTTTATTGTCTGGGCGAAGACAGCGCGGAAAACTTCAACTACGATGGCGACCACATTAGTTGTAAACAAATGTTACAACAGGCCGATTATGACGGCTTTGACAACGCATGTCACGGCGCCCGCTCAGAACGGGTTAACGGCGTATGGACATGCGTATTAAATAGGCAAGAATTCGAAAACATGGACAAAACACTGGGCTTTACGGTACACGATCCAGAGACAGACACAGAAAAAAAATGTATCACAACATGTCCAGACGACACACACGCAGAAAATTCGGGGACAGAACTGTGTGGCGTAACCTGCAAAATATGCATTCCGAACGAGCTGAACTGCACCGGCGGCGACGATAACTATAAGGACATCTATATCCCCGATGACAAATGCCCAAATAGCACCATCAGTGGCAAAATAACATGGTCCGATGGCGCATATGATTATTCCCAGTGCACATGCAGCTCAGAAGGTACAGCCAACTTTGACGACACAGGCAACGCAGGCAGGGGCACCTTTATATGCACGGGATATGACCATAGCAATGGCACGTGGGACACATGTAACATTAATTATGAATCATGTCCCAAAGGACGTTGCAGTTTAGCAAAAGATGTCACACTAGAAAACGTTAGTATAGCTGATGCCTGTCCCGATGCACCCACAGGGTATTATCATAGCGACGAAAATTCTTGGTCATGCTCACCATGCCCATTGGGTTCAACAACCCATGGCCCCCGCAGAACCAGCATAAACCAATGTGTGATGGTGGGCCCCGGAACAGGTGTGTCAGCTGTCCCACAGTTCTGTGACAACATTGGGTGCTTTATATTGCCTGAACGTACCGATATATACTACGCCGGTGAGGAGGCCTTATAAAATAGCACACAATAGCAATTGACAAAATGTATTTTTTGTCGCACGCTAGATACATACAGGCAATACTAACCAAGAGGCTTGACCCATGAAACTGAAACAGACATTGCCATATAAACTGAAACGCGTTGTACCGATTCTGGGACTGGCGGGCCTCTGGCTCATTTACCTGTCAGGGATACAACGAATCTGAAGGCTGGGAAGATTGTACTATCAACTTTTCCAAATGCGCTAGAGGAACATGTCGTTCCACGACCGCGGGCCCAAACGAAAACGGCTCAACCCAAGATGCCACACAACTCTGTGATAATATCGGGTGTTTTTACCTGCCAGATAATACACATATTTTTTACAGGGGCAAAAAATAATCCTGCGTCATTATGGTATTAATTGAATCTGGGATATTGCGGTGGTGATTGCGGTCATTTCGGCGTCTGTAAATCGCCCCAGTACCCAATCGGCCGGATCAATCCGCAAATCAAAGTCACGCGGGTGACCAATCCCGATTCGAATACGACGATATTCACGCCCAACCGCCGAATCTATGGATCGAATCCCGTTGTGCCCGGCACTGGACCCGCCAACCTTTTCACGAACCGTGCCCGTGCGCAAATCCATGTCGTCATGTAGCACAATTAAATTATCAATCGGTATCTGGTACCATCGCATTATTGCACCAACCGCAATGCCACTGTTGTTCATATACGTCTGGGGTAATGCGAATATTACGCGACGCCCGTCAATGTTCGTACTGTGCGTCAGTGCGTCAAATTCCCGCCGCCACGCCGCATCGGCGGGTACAAAATGCCGCACCGCCATAAATCCAACATTGTGACGCGTGCGTTCATATCGTTCGCCTGGGTTGCCCAGACCAACAACCAGTATCGGTTTATTTTCTTGCATAACTTTCTCTTTTTTCTATTATAATATCATACAAAGGGGAAAAATATGAATTTAAAAATTTCTGGGGCATTAATCGCCGCAACCGCGGCATTCTGGGGTACTGGTGCAAATGCGGCACTGTTGCTGGATCCATACTTTGGCGCAACGATCGGTGTTGGCGCCGCAACGGTGTTTTCGCATGACGCGCATCGTAATAATTCTACCCAGTCTTTTGGCGGTGTCATTGGGTTCGATATCCCGATGTTCCGACTGGAACTGGAATACGATTACATGTCACCACGTGATACACGTCTGCACATGGGAATGATTAACGCGTATGCAAAGCTGCCCACCACCACGCTCCAGCCATATATCGGCGGCGGTATCGGAACGGCATTTCATGGGAACTTGGCCGGCACCGATATTGCCCCTGCCACTGCATACCAGGCAATGTTGGGCCTGACGTTCAACATCCCGGTGATTCCATTCAAAATCGATGTCGAAGGCCGCGTCATATATCTGCCTGATATATACGACATGGATCATGACCAGCCAGATATACTGCAATACGATGCACGTGTAAAGCTGCGCTATATTTTCTGACACGATCAAATGGGGCAACACGATGCTGACACTGATTGACGGTAATTCACTGTTATTTCGCGCGTACTATGGCGTGCACAGTCGCCTGACCCGCGCCGACGGCACACCAACTGGGGCAGTATTCGGATTTTTTAACATGATTTTGCCGCTGTTGGCGTCGGCCGCAGACACCGATTCGTTCGTATGTGTATTCGACGCGTCACGCCAATCTTTCCGCCAGGATATATATCCTGAATACAAGGCGAACCGTCGCGAAACCCCGGATGATTTAATTGCGCAATCATATATGGTGCGCCGCGGTGTTGCCGCGATGGGCATTCCTGTGCTGTGCATCCCCGGGGTCGAAGCAGATGATGTCATCGCAACAATTGCGCACAATAATTGCACGTCTCTGGATGCCACCCGCATAATCACCAGCGATAAAGATTTGATGCAACTGGTGTCTGATTGCGTGTTCCTGTACGACGGCATGAAACAGCGCGAGGTTCGCACAGATGCCGTCTTGGAAAAATTCGGTGTCACCCCCGAACACGTAATTGATGTCCAGAGTTTGATGGGCGATTCTTCTGACAACGTGCCCGGGGTCCCAGGCATCGGCCCTAAAAAGGCCGCAGAATTAATCAATCAGTTCGGATCATTGGACGAACTGTATGCGCACCTGGACGATATAAAGAATGAACGCGTGCGAAATTTGCTGCGTGACAATCGTTCCAGCGCATATATATCACGCCAACTGGTAACGCTGAAAACAGACGTAGACCTGGGGGGGCTGACCATACGGCCATTTATATTTAATACGCCAACCGCACTGGAATTTGTGCGTAATGAACTGGAAAGTGGCTCTTTGGTCGCCAAAATAGAAAAACTGTTCCCCATGGAAAAATTTAACGCCGGGCCCCGACCTGTGCCGTTCGAATACCCGGCATCCCAATGCGATATGCCCGACACGCCCACAGATACCACCGCGGCCCAGAAAAAATTACCTATGACGGCGGAAACAATATCAACCCCAGATGCGCTGGACGAATTTTTATCGCACGTGGGCGACGTTATCGCATTTGATACAGAAACGACCGGCCTGGATTACCTGGACGCGCAAATTGTGGGCATATCACTGGCAACCGACGCGACACATGGCGCATATATTCCTGTACGTCATCGCGTCGGGGGTGACAATTTATTCGCAGAAACATCAATCGCGCCCAATCAAATGGATCTGGACACGGTGCGTGAAAAATTGTGGCCAATATTCACAAATAAAAATATTACCAAGGTTGGCCATAACCTGAAATTTGATTTACACATGCTGGCGGGCGCGGGGTGGGACATCAAACGAATCGCACCAATTGATGATACAATGCTGTTGTCATACGCGTTACATGGAACGCTGCATGGACATGGTCTGGATGAATTGGCGCTGAAATACCTGGGGCACACGAATATTTCGTTTGCATCACTGTTTCCGCCCAAGACGCGCGACGCCGACATGCACTTTAACACGCTGGACATTGCGACGGCGACACCATACGCCGCCGAAGATGCCACGGTCTGTATGGCGCTGTATAAACTGATGCGTCCTGAACTGGACCAGAATCCGCGGTTACGCGACCTGTACGACACGTGCGATTTGCCATTGATGCCTGTATTATTACAGATGGAACGGGCGGGCGTTCTGGTTAATCGTGACGGTCTGCGTCAATTGTCTGGGATATTCCACGACCAGTTATCAGAACTGGAATCTGCGATTTGGGAACTGGCCGGGCACCAGTTTAATATCGCCAGTCCAAAACAACTGGGGACTGTGCTGTTTGACGAACTGGGACTGCCGGCGAATCGTCGTCGGTCAACAGATGCCGAAACACTGAACGATTTGATTGATGCCCACCCAATAATTGAAAAGATACTAAATTGGCGCTCAATTGCAAAGCTGGCGGGCACATACACGGACGCATTGCCGCGTCAAATTGCATCAGACGGTCGCATTCATACCACATATCTCCAGACCAGCACGAACACAGGCCGCCTGTCCAGTCGCGATCCAAATCTGCAAAACATACCAATCAAGACAGAACTGGGCGAAGAAATCAGGAAATGCTTTGTTGCGCCACCAAACCGCGTGCTGATATCTGCAGATTATTCCCAGATTCAATTACGTCTGTTGGCGGATGTTGCAGACGTACACACGTTCAAAGAAACGTTTAAATCAGGCATGGACATTCACGAACAAACCGCGCGCAAGATATTTGGTATTGCGGCCGATGCGCCGGTACCACGCGATCTGCGCCGCGCGGCCAAGACGGTAAATTTCTCGATAATATATGGGATATCATCGTTTGGACTGGCGGGCCAATTGGGGATATCGCGCGACGCGGCCCAGCAGATTATAAATTCATATATGGCCGGCCTGCCAGAGATAGAAAAATACATCGACGCAACGAAAAAATTCGCGACCCAACACGCGTGCGTTTATACCCCATGGGGCCGCCGCATAGAATTACCCGACGTCAAAAATCCACGCACCCGCGCATATGCCATGCGTGCGGCGATTAATGCCCCGATCCAGGGATTCGAAGCCGACCTGATGCGACGCGCGATGGTGAACATCGATCGCGATATTATACAACCAAACGCAAGTAAAATTCGCATGATTATGCAGGTACATGACGAAATCGTCTTTGAATGCGATTCGGATGTGGCCGATGAATTTGCCCGCCGTATCCAGCATGCAATGGCGCACGTGGCCCAGCTGTCTGTTCCATTGGCTGCCGAATACGTAATTGGCAAATATTGGGGCAAATAGCCGCGACGGACAACTGTCTTGACACCACAGAAAACCTGTGTAAAAATGCCTGTACAGGGCCAGCAGATTATGCCTAATCTAAACGTTGGTTTAAATTAGGCATACCTGGCGGAGGTAAAAAATGCAGAAATCCGGGACTTTTTCAATGTTAATCAGACAAATAAAAAACCAACCTTTTTTTTCGGCATATGTGCTGAAATGCGGCGTTTTTTGCATAATATCGTGCATTATATTTTCCAACGATGCACTATGCCTCCCGGCGAACTGTGGTCAAACAGGAACCAAGGAGTGTTCACAAATGGAACAATATAAAGGAACGTGCACATATGACGAAACGTCACATATCGCAACCTGTTATTATGACCCCGGTGCTGGGGGATGCCGACGCTGTGATCAATTTACAAGCATTTATACCCATAAGAAATACCCTTACACGTTTCAATACGCCCTGGGGCAAGCAAGTTGTTATATGGTATGCCAACCCAAAAGCTTGAAATGCCCCGATCCAATGAATCCCAATTCCGCAGATGGGATATATTGCGGCCTATTTAATCCCGACACGACCACCGCATGCTTTGACACAGAATGCCAATACACCGATGCAGGTAATTTAACTTGCCACTCTAACCCAGATGACCCATGCAGAAGCTTTCACAAATCAGGAACAACATGTGTATCGAACATCAAGACTTGTACAGGCGTGCTGACCGGGAACGACCGCTATATCGGGTATACCCTCTGGAACGCTGCAGAAACAGCATCAAACTGTTGTATCACATCATGCACAGGGAATTATCACTGGGTAAAACTGGACACTTCTCAGCAACCACCAATTGACAACCAATGTCATGATTGGCCATGTGGTGAATGCGTTTCGAATACCATGCCATGCAGTGACCTGATTGAGATCGGGTGCAGTTATGGTGACGACACAGACAAATACACAATTGGCGGCAACGCCACATGGAACACTGACACCAACAATTGGGATTACAGCGGTTGCACATGCAGTTCGACCGAAATTAAAAACGGTCGGGGATTTCACGAAAACTGTAAATATATATGCGACGCGACTGGTACATGCCACTGGGACAATTGTGTTGTAACAGATATCGAATACTGTAACGCCGGATATTGTGTCAACAGCGCAGCGTATTCCGATGGATGTGTCGACGCCCCCGTTGGCTATTACCACGGTGCCCCAAACATCTATGATACCAACAATGAAGCCAACTGGGAATGCCAGCCATGCCCATTGGGTTCAACAACCCTTGGCAGCGGCAGAACCAGCATAAACCAATGTGCGATGGTGGGCCCCGAAACAGGTGCGTCAGATGTCACACAGTTCTGTGACAATATTGGGTGCTTTACATTGCCTGCGGGAACCAAAATATACTATGCCGGTAACGAGGCTTTACAAAATGGCACACAATAACAATTGACAAAATATATTTTTTGTCGCACACTAGATACATACAGGCAATACTAACCAAGAGGCTTGACCCATGAAACTGAAACAGACATTGCCATATAAACTGAAACGCGCGGTACCAATTTTGGGCCTGGCTGGCGCATCATTGTTCACCGCATGTCACCAAGAACCAATTATCCAACACGATACCATTTACACATGGGACAGACGCGAATATTATAAAATCGGTCACGCAAGTTTCGGATATGCCGATTCTGCACTGTCCACCCTGCCCCAGCGGGTTCGTGCATCAGCCGATTCGCCCCAGGTACGCAATGTATTCTTGCGCTTTGAAAATAAACCGGCCGAAATGATGCCCCAGGAATGGTTTGTGCTCGACATGGACATGCGC
The DNA here is from genome assembly GCA_944390185.1 of uncultured Alphaproteobacteria bacterium. Lineage (GTDB taxonomy): Bacteria > Pseudomonadota > Alphaproteobacteria > Rs-D84 > Rs-D84 > Enterousia. Next base: position 12,291 of record CALXPA010000010.1, read on the forward strand.
GACATGATCGAAGATTCAATTCTTGCCCCCATCCCCCAGCAAAACCGGTACAAGGTACGCGGTATGGATACCATCAAACGATTGATAATCTGGGATCCCGTTGACAGCGCGTGGCTGGCCGATTTTGGGTATATATTGACAGAAACCTTTACCCCCGAAGAGGTAGTCTTTCATAAAAAACAACACCAAAAATAAAACCAAAGGGATACCCCATGAAACTGAAACAAACATTACCATACAAACTGAAACGCATTGTACCGATCCTGGGGCTGGCGGGCGCATCATTGTTCACCGCATGCGAAGAACCAGATCCACGTCACGATACGGTCTATAATTGGCGTTTCTCTGACTATGGCGATATATTACCCCCAGATAAAGTTGTGGCATCTGCTGATTCGGCCTTGGTGCGCAATGTCATTTTGCAGTACGATCACCCTGTTGGCGAATATTGCTTTGACGTATACGGACGTCGCGCAATACAACAGGTTATCGATGCAACCAGTCCAGAAAATCGTCATAAATTACGCGGGCGTGGACAGATAAGGTACATGTATATCACGAACCCTGCAGACAGTGCCTGGCTGGTCGATTTTGGGTATACGATTTTAAATGTGGAACAATCTTTGGCTGCGGCGGAAAACACCAGATAACAAATTTGTTCGCACAAAACCAAGAGACTTGCCCCATGAAACTGAAACAAACATTACCATACAAACTGAAACGCATTGTACCAATCCTGGGTCTGGCGGGCGCATCATTGTTCACCGCATGTGAAGAACCAGATCTGCAACACGATACAATCTATAATTGGAACATTGCAGACATGAGTGCAATATACCCGACGAATCATGCCGCAATATCGGCCGATTCTGCCCAGGTACGCACGGTGTTCTTGAACTATACAGAAACGCCCACCCCAACAAATGTTTTGGACATGGATGTCAGAACCCTGATGGAAAAGACGGTTGCGGGCGCAAAACCTGAAAACCAATATAAAATACGTGGCTCAGGCGAAATACCAACCGTGCATGTCACCAGTCCCGAAGACAGCGCATGGGTGCTTAATTTTGGGTTCAAGGTGCGAAATTTTGAACGCTTCAATCCAGAAGACTGGCAACACTAAAAAAAATCCCGCAGATGCGGGATTTTTGCTACTTGTTATTTTTATGATACGGATTGCCGTCTGTTTTAGTCGGCAACAACACAAATACCAAGAATACCAGGCTGATTATCGCATCTGCGCCCTGTACACCAAAACCCAACAATAACAACAACCACCAGGCACTGAATCCCGCATCATGCAATCGCCGCACCAACAGCGACACATTGGGGATAAACATTGCGATACCCCAAACGACCAACGGCATCGCCAATAATGTCCCGTCGTTCCAGTACCAGAAATATCCCGCCGCCCCGAATATATCCATTATCATCCAAACCATGCTGACCAACACGCCCCACAACAAAACGATCAAGATATTCGCCAAAACAGTCCACCAATATTCTGAACGCGACGACGTTCCCGCCCATTCAGTGAACCCACGCCGCCAAAACGCGGCATACGCCTGGAACATATCTGTATATGTTTTGCTGGTACTGGGGGCACGTTGCGCCCCGGTTGATTTTTTTGTTGATGGCATATAAAAACCTCTTGATATTATATCCCGGATTATATCACCAACACAGAATATTATCAACCACGCACAGAATAAAAACTATTTTTTATTACGCCGTGTTTTTTCGCTGTCTGTTTTGAATTGAATGTCCCGCAATTTTTTATATTCGCCATTCATCGCGACCAGTTCGGCATCTGTTCCCTGCTCTACAATACGGCCGTCTTTGATTACGCAAATTATGTCCGCATCCAGAATTGTCGACAGTCTGTGCGCAATGACGAATGTCGTGCGCCCCTGCATCAAATCCTTTAATGCGGCCTGGATTAACTTCTCGCTCTGCGTATCCAGGGCCGATGTGGCCTCGTCCAGCAGCAAGATTGGCGCATCTTTCAGTATGGCCCGCGCAATTGCGATTCGCTGTTTTTGTCCACCAGACAACAACGCCCCACCTTCGCCCACCTTGGACTTGTACTTTTTGGGGAATTTCATGATAAAGTCATGGGCGTTGGCGGCACGCGCGGCGGCCTGTACCTGCTCTGCGGTGGCGCCGGGTGCACCATATCTGATATTTTCTTCGATTGTGCCATTGAACAAGAAAACATCTTGTGACACCTCTGCAATATTATGGCGCAATGACTGCAATGTAAAATCACGAATATCATGACGATTTATCTCTACACGGCCGCGTTGCGGGTCATAGAAACGTTCTATCAGATTGAACATCGTGGTCTTGCCCCCACCAGACGGCCCAACCAGCGCACACACCTGGCCTGCGGGCACACGCAAATTGATGTCGTGTAACACCGGCTCGCCCGGGTTATATTCAAAGTACACATGACTGAATCCGACAGACATCTTGCCCGGCTGTAAATCAACCGCATTCGGTAAATTCTGAATATCTGGCTTGCTGTCCAGAAAGTCAAACAATACCTCGGCCGCCAGCAATCCATGCTGGACCGTGTTACTGGTGCTGGTAATACTGCGCGCCGGCTTGTACGCGGCGGTCAACGCCAACAAGAACGCCGTGAAATCACCCGTGGTAATCGCCCCAGTAACAATAAAGTGCCCACCAATAATCAACGCCAAACACAGCCCAATTGATATCATCAGTTCCAGCAAGGGCGACTGTAACGCAAATGCCTGGGTTCCCTTGTACGAATTACACATAGACGAATCCAACACCCGTGCAAATTTTTGTGTTTCCACGTCTTCAGTTGCGAATGCCTGGATTGTTTTGATTCCCCGCAAAGTCTGATTTAAATGCTGGGACACGTCATTTGCGATACCAAAAGATTCGCGCGACAGTTTTCTGCGCTTGCGCATAATTAACACCATTGGCACCAAAATCGCCGGCACCAAGAACAACAGCACCGCGCACATCTGGGGGGCATAATAAACCATCAACCCCAACGTCATCGCCAATGTTGCAATTTGCTGAACCGTGCTGATTAATGTCCCTGTGACCAGATTCAGCACCGCGCCGGCCTGGACACCGAAATAGTTCAAATGCTTGCCAATGCCGTCCCCATAGAAACGCGAAATGTTCATCTTGACCATATGGTTATAGATGCGCCGCTGTAAATCAGCGCTGGCGTTTAATCCGGCCTTGGCCATAATCAAAGACTTGGCATAACTGAACACGCCCTTGGCCCCGAACGCAGCGATTATCTGCAAACCGAACATATATATATGCGTCATACTTTTTTCTATGAACGCCTTGTCCACGACCTGTTGCACCAGGGTGATGGTATACGCTTCGGCCCCGGCGGCACCGATTGTCGCAAGAATGCCGAACAACAGCCAACGCCACTGGGGCAGACCAATTTCACGCCACACGCGACCATACAACGACCACTTGATACGGCCATTAGATTCATCGCCTTTGATAAATTTTTTTATTGCTTTTTTTACTTTCTTAAACATGACACAGTATTATAGCCCCCATGACAAAACCTGTCCAGCAAAAGATGAATGCAACGAATTTGAATTTTTAGTTTGACAATACACATAAATATGTATAAAATCTGTGGGCTTTGTATAGATAGGGTTCTGGGGTCATAGCTCAGTTGGTAGAGCACCTGCTTTGCAAGCAGGGGGTCGTCAGTTCGAGTCTGATTGGCTCCACCAGAATTTATAGACACAAACAAATTTACTAAATGCCAATGCGTCAAAGGGGGTGAATAATACTATGGTAAAAGTTCTGGTTCGCGATAATAATGTCGAACAGGCACTGCGCGTTGCAAAACGCAAATCACAAAAGGAAGGCCTGTACCGCGAAATGAAAGAGCGTCAGCGTTATGAAAAACCAACCACAAAACGCAAACGCATGAAAGAAGAAGCCGTGCGCAATGAAAAAAAGCGCCAGTCAAAACAGCGAATGGTTTTCGGTTTCTAAAAAAATCCCCCGTGTGGGGGGATTTTTTATTGCACCGTCAGTTCCTTGCCATGAACATCGACATACACGGTACTGCCTTCGCCGATGCGCCCAGACAAAATCAAGTCTGCGATTTTATCTTCGACCGCGGACGTAATCAGTCGCCGCAGCGGTCGCGCACCGAACACAGGATCGTACCCATTATTCCCCAGCCACTGGACGGCTTTGTCGGACACTTCCATGGTGATACGACGTTCGGCCAGACGCTGTTCCAGATTGCGCAATTGTATTCTAACAATTCCCGCCATCACATCTTTGCCCAGCGGATTAAAGAACACAATTTCATCGATACGGTTTATAAATTCTGGACGGAAACTTTTCTTTACCGCATCCATATCTGGTAAATTACTGGTCATAATTATAATGGTGTTCGTAAAGTTCACCACGTGTCCCTGGCCATCGGTCAGTCGCCCATCGTCCAATATCTGCAGAAACACATTAAAGACGTCTGGGTTCGCCTTTTCGATTTCATCAAACAACAAAACCTGATACGGACGACGGCGCACACTTTCGGTCAGAACACCGCCCTGTTCGTATCCGACGTATCCCGGGGGACTGCCAATCAGGCGCGACACCGAATGCGGTTCCATATATTCACTCATATCAATACGGGTCATCGCGGTATCATCATTAAACAGATATTCTGCCAGTGCCTTGGCCACTTCGGTTTTACCGACGCCTGTCGGCCCCAAGAACATGAAACTGCCGGCCGGCCGATGCGGATCCGACAATCCGGCCCGGCTGCGCCGTATTGCGCGCGCGATGACAGACAACGCATGATCTTGGCCAACAACACGCCGACGTAATTCATCTTCGATATTCAACAGTTTCGATTGTTCTTCCATACTTAACTTGTCGGCGGGCACACCGGTCCATTTACTGACAACGGCGGCAATATGTTCCGGCAACACAGTCTTGTATTCGCGCGATTCCGCATTCATTTGGCGAATTTTTTCTTCCAGTTCGGGGATTTTCCCATACTGCAACGCGGACGCTTTTTCATAGTCACCGTTACGCATTGCGGTTGCGACTTCGGCCTTGGCCGCATCCAACGCCGCCATTGCATCAGACAAACCGCGCATTTTTTCCTGTTCTGTTCGCCACTGGGCGGTCAACTTATCAGATTCCGCCTGGTTTTCCTTAATAATCCCCTCTAATTCTTTCAGGCGTTTTTTAGAATCTTCATCTTTTTCTTTTTTCAACGCCTGTTGTTCGATTTTCAGTTGCATTAAATGCCGATCAACCTCGTCCAACTTTTCTGGTTTTGATGCAATTTCGATACGAACACGCGCGGCGGCCTCGTCAATCAGATCGATTGCCTTGTCCGGCAAGAATCTGTCCGTAATATAACGATTAGACAATCGCACCGCCGACACCAACGCGGCATCAGAAATACGCACACCATGGTGTCCTTCGTATTTTTCTTTTAACCCGCGCAAGATTGATATCGTATCATCAACGGTTGGTTCGTCGACATAGACTGGTTGGAACCGACGCGCCAATGCGGGGTCTTTTTCAATATACTGACGGTATTCGTCCAACGTCGTCGCCCCCAAGCAGTGTAATTCGCCACGCGCCAACATCGGCTTAATCAAATTACCGGCATCCATAGATCCTTCGCCTTTACCGGCCCCGACCAATGTGTGCAGTTCATCAATGAACAAAATAATTTGTCCATCTGCGTCTTTGACCGCCTTTAGTATTGCTTTGAACCGACCCTCAAATTGGCCACGAAACATTGCACCGGCCATCAACGCACCCATGTCCAGCGACAATAATTTTTTCTGCAATAAATTTTCAGGCACGTCCCCCGACACGATTCGCTGGGCCAGCCCTTCGACAATCGCGGTTTTACCAACGCCAGGATTACCAATTAACACCGGGTTGTTTTTCGTACGCCGCGACAACACCTGGATAGTGCGACGAATTTCTTCATCGCGTCCGATAACCGGGTCCAGTTTGCCATCAGCCGCCAATTTAGTAAAATCAGTGGTGTATTTTGCGATGGCCTGTTCGGGCGTTTCTTGCATTTCATCTGGATTCATGTGTTACAAAACTCCTTGTTTATTTTCCAACTATATATAGTATCACATACCCCATTTTCAAGGTACAGGAATCAAAACATTGATTTATTATATATGCTTTAATTTTTATGTTTTTTATGATATAATTGCGCGGACGCACTAAAAAATGCGCAAAAATAAAACAATCCTTGACTTTCATGGATTTTTATTATAAATTATGCCCCGGTTATCAAAGGATTATAATATGCCACGCGTATGTAAAGTTACAGGTAAAAAGACACAGGTTGGAATGAACGTTTCGCATTCTATGCGTCATACAAAGCGTACATTCTTGCCGAATTTGCAAAAATTAAAGTTTCACAGTGATATTTTAAATCGCGATTTTTCATTGCGTATTTCGACGGCCGGCCTGCGCACATTGACCAAGCATGGCGGTCTGGACGCATATGTAATGTCCAAATCACCATCCCGTTTGACACCGGAAATGGCGGCGATTAAGCGTGCGATTAATAAAAAAATTGGTCCGGCAGAAAAACCGGCGAAAAAACCAACGCACAAGGCGAATCGCAGTGCACGCCTGGTGAAAAAGGTTGATGCCAAGAAAGCAGCGGCGAAATAAACGCATCTTGGTTTTGGCCCCGTGGCGGAATTGGTAGACGCGCTTGACTCAAAATCAAGTTCTGCAAGGAGTGTCGGTTCGAGTCCGACCAGGGCCACCAGAAGAAACAAGAATACCCCTGTATGGGGTGTTTTTTTATTTAACATTTTTTGTCACCCCGCGGCCCGAGTGTTTTTATTTTGTCACCCCAGAGCCCACCTGTCGTCATCCCGGCGCAGGCATGATACTTGTCACCCCCGGCGCCCATCTGTCGTCATCCCGGCGCAGGCCGGGATCCATTGCGCCGC